>CAIOJS010000068.1 GCA_903858655.1 uncultured bacterium
ATTAGGAGCATACATGGATGATGGGAGTGTTTCAACACCTTCACAATGGGGTTTGGCAGCAGTTACTCCACAGGTTTTTAATACATCAATTCTATTAAATGATACTGTTAATTGGATGAAGATAGAAGGTTCTTTTATTGCTCATGGTAACGAACAGTATATTACTCTGGGGAATTTTTTCCCTGATTCCCTTTCAGATAATGTCCTTATTGGAACGCCAAGCTTTTGGTTCTCTTATTATTATATTGATGATGTAAGCGTGATAGATGCCAGCCTCCCTGCCTTTGCGGGCAATGATACACTAGTTCATAATCCCGGTGATAGTGTTTTTATTGGTCGCCCTTCAGAAGTTGGGCTTGATGAAGATTGCATTTGGTTTGTGGATGGCATCCCCATAGATACAATTGCAGGTATGTGGGTGAAGCCGGATAGCACCACCACGTATATTTTAGAACAAACCATTTGCGGCAATGTGTCGCACGACACCATCACGGTCACGGTTTCGGGCGTTGGCGTGGATGAATATCAAAACTCGAACCAATGGGTGAAAGTATATCCCAATCCAAGCGATGGAGATATCACCATTCAATACAAATTAATAGGCACTGATAAGTGCGAATTCGAGCTCTATGATGTCTTTGGCAGAAAAGTCTATACCCACCCCCTGCCCTCCGATGCCACCTCCTTCACCCTAAACGGAACATATCTGAGCAGCGGCGTGTATTATTATCGCGCTATGCAAGGACAAAAAAGTATGGGGAAGGGGAAGGTGGTTGTCATTAAATGAGAAATGAAAAGCCCGCTCCGTAGGGGCAGAAAATTTTCTGCCCCTACCAGCAAGCTGAATGGTTTTATTGTTGTATTTCTTAGTGTTTCTAAGTGTTCTCCGTGCCTCCGTGGTTTTTTCTTATTGTTACAAGCATTGCTTAAAGAAAAATAGAAGGATTAACAGCCTTGATTTTGGATTAGCGACATCCTTTAAAAATAAATCTGCTTCCAAATGAAGCTTATCTGCGCAGCTTTTTGTAATTTTGCATAAAAAATATTTTGAAGAAACTCATTCTCCTTTCGCTGTGTTTGCTGTTGTTGCCTTTGGCGGATGCCTTTGCGCAGTATTCCATACATTATACCTTGAAAAACCTGCCCAACGCTGAGGTCTATCTCACCTCGGTTCGGGGCAGCCGCTATGTGCCGGTGGATTCGTGCCTGGCGAAAAATGGCGACATCAAATTCACTGTAACGGCGGCGATGCCGGTAGGGGTGTATCGCATCATGTTTGCCGACAGTTTGTTTACGGATGTGATACTCAACCACGAAAACGTCGTCATGACCAATGATATGACCAATTTGCTCGACAATATGACCGTGGAGGAATCCCACGAAAACGCTTTCTATTATTCCTATTGGCGGCTGTCGAGCTATATCAACGACTCCATACATACGATTTCTGTCTTGGGCGACCAGATTTATCAATCGAGCCAACATGTGATGACCTCCGATTTGGATTCCATGGCGCGCAAAGCCTATCAACTCACCCAAACGCTGAATGCTTTCACCAATCTGCTTATCGAAAAATCGGCAGGTATGTATGTCAACAAACTGCTGAAAGCTTATCTTAAGCCCGATTGGGAAGCCTACAAGAAGCTTCCGAACGCTCAGCCTTACAAAAAACGCAGCGATTTTTTGCGGGCGCATTTTTTCGACAACATTGACTTTGCCGACACCACGCTCTTGTATTCTGAAACTTTTTATGTGGCGTGTACCAACTATCTCACCGACTATGTGGCAGAGCCTTCCGACTCGAGTTTCATCCAAGCGGTTGACTTTATTATGCGCCGCCCTGCCGAAAATTCGCCCATTTATAAATATATCCTCAACCTTTTGGTGAACACCTTTTCGGACACGGAGTGGGAGGGAACCTTTGTGCATTTGGTGGATACCTATCTCGAAAAAAACACCTGCGACCAAACTCCTCACAACAAAACGATGAGCGAACGTGCCGCGGTCATCAAAAAACTCAAAGCCGGCAATCCCGCCCCCGAAATCGTGATGAACGATGCCGAAGGCAAGTCGCGCAGTTTGTTTGGGCTGAAATCGAAAGTGGTGTTGCTGATATTTTGGTCGTCCGAATGTCCGCATTGCGAAGACGTGATGGCGCAAATTGGTCAATTGTACGACCTTTATAAAGCCTCCGGACTAGAGATTTATGGTGTTTCGGCTGATACCGACAAAGCCAAATGGACAGCAGCCATCCGCAAAAACAAGATGACGTGGATCAATGTGTGCGATTTGTTGGGATTTCAAAGTCCTACCATCGAAAACTATAATGCGTATAGCACACCCACCTTTTTTGTGCTCGATGCGCAGAAAACCATAGTGGCGCATCCCTATTCGCCCAAAGAATTATCAGAAAGTATCAGTCGTGCGTTTAGTTTGCAGCACTAAATCCGTGTGGCAATTTTATCCATGATGATAGCCGTAGCGCCCGAATGTTCGATGACGAAGGTGCTGCAAATGTTGGATGTTTTATGTAGAAAATCTTCTTCGGCAAAAAGCCGCTGCACGATGGTATCAAACTCTTTGTAAGAATTCACAGGGAAAGCACCGCCCAAGGCAATCAAATCCAAAGCCTCTTGAAACTTATGGTATGCCGGACCAAACACCACAGGCTTGCCAAAAGTGGCTGCCTCCAAAATATTGTGTATGCTTTTGCCAAAGCCGCCGCCGATATAAGCCACCTGCGCATATTGATACAGATGAAGCAACATGCCGATATTGTCAATGATGAGCACATCCGCTTCCGTTGCATTTTGGTCGTTAAGCTCCGAAAAGCGAACAGACTTAGCCTGAATGCGCGCCTGAAACGAAGCCATCCGTTCTTCATGTATCTCGTGGGGCGCCACGATAAATTTCATCGGCAAAGGCTGTTGGTTGATAAATTGTATCAAAAACTCCTCATCGGGTTGCCAGGTGCTTCCCGCGATTAGCACGCGAGCATTGGCAGCGAATTTCGCCACCAAGGGAAACTCTTTTTTTGCTATCGCCACACTGCGCACGCGGTCGAAACGCGTATCGCCCGATAGGCTACATTGTTTTAGCTTGATGCTTTCGAGCAAGCCTAGAGATGCCGCATCCTGAACAAACAGCCAACTAATCTTTTGCAGGTTTTTCCGAAACCACCCGCCATACCAAGCGAAAAAGAACTGCTCGGGACGAAACTTCACCGAGAAGAAATACAAGGGGATATTCTTTTTATGTATCCGACGGATATAGTTGAACCAAAACTCATATTTAATAAAGAACACCATGCGCGGATTCACCAAGGCGAGAAACTTGCGCGCATTCCGCCTCGTGTCGGCAGGCAAATACCAGATATGGTCTGCGCCCTCATAGTTCTTGCGGATTTCATATCCCGAAGGGGAGAAAAACGTGAGCACAATTTTATACTGAGGATAGTGTTTTCTGAATTCCTCCATCACCGGGCGTCCCTGCTCAAACTCGCCCAAAGATGCCGCATGAAACCAAACGTAGGATTGGCTTTGGTCAATTTGTTGTTCAATGTGTGAGAAAAGATGCTTCCTGCCGACTACCCATTTTCGCGCTTTTGCATCAAATAGGGCAGCGAGTTTTATCAGAGCCGTATAAAAGAAAATGGAGAAGCTGTAGAGAAAAGGCATGCAAAAACCTTACTTAAAATAATAGCCTACGGGAGTTCTTTTATACAAAGGAACTATCCATCCAAAGCGAAACGAAAAGTAATAATCATGATTCTGCCCGCTGTTGCGCGTCATAGTGTTGAAATTATAGGCTCGCCGATTCACCGTAATGGCTTGGGAACATTCAATGCCTGCATAAAAAGATAGCAAGCGGTGGTTGCCCATATACATATAGCCTAAGAATTCTGTAGCACAAAAGCCGCTAGCCATTTCGTCATAACCATATTTATAGTCGCCAGCCAATTGCGGAGCGGTATTGTTCGGGTTGTTGATTTTTATCTTATGCTGCAAAAATCCGGGTTGCAACGAAATGTAAATCCCCGAATTGGGATTCGAACCAAACACGGGGAATACTTTTCCGAATTTCACACTTAAGTTATAGGCGGCTTCCGTAAAATTTATTTGGGCATATTCGCCCGAAGAGGTGATTAAGGCGCCATCCGAATTAACAATAGAAGATAAAATGCTTTCTTGGTTCTTAATTCTGCCGCCAAACATATAGTTGAATTCAGCGCCAAACAGCCAGTTCTTTTTTATTTTATATTGAAACCCACCCCCAATGGAGGAGTTGTTCCCGAAGCGTTTTCCCACATCGCCCTTACTGACCTGATAGGCGTAGGTGGCGTAAAACATAGGAATGTTCATAGAAGAATCGCGAACCTCCATTTGAGCACTGACCTCACAATTCAACAAAAATAAAGCAATCAAAAAAGCAATAAAGCGCATAAGCAGAAATTTGAAACAAAAGTAAGCAAAATTATGTAGCTACAAACGAGAATTTAATTGCTTTGTTGTCACCCATCGCAAATAATGGACCTTTCAATTTGATGCGAAAGATGATTTTCACTATTATGCCTTAACCTATTTTCTTTCCGGCTGTCGGACCCGGTTTCAGCGAATGAATTTCATCTATCTGAATCACCACCACTGCGTAGGGTTTGCGCATGCCCATCTTTTCCGACATGGCGGCTGCCATATCATATAAGTCGCCACTTTCTTGTATCGTGGGGCTGCCAATGAAGCGATATCCGTCTAAAATGTCCCGATTCACAATAGATACTGCCACTTTTGAGCCTCTTTTGATGTTAGTATAAGTGGCTCCACCAGTGCCTTCCGTAAAAATAAGTTTATCATCCGATAAAACACGGGTAGAACGTTTGGGTGCAACATTGGGCGTACCATCAGCATTCACGGTGCCTACGAAACATTGTTGTGTTGCAATCATGTCTTTCATTTCTTGTGTTAGAGTTGCCATAATTCTTGTGTTTAAGTTTGTTTTATTTTATACATTCATACTAAATTAATGCCTTACAGATTTGCTTAACCTTATATGGGTTGAAAGAAATCCATCAACAAAGATACAAATATTTTTGAAGATAGCGTTCTTGCATGACATTATTTGCTTATTTTTGTACTCAATTTCTAAAAAATAAAAAAAGCTATACACAATGAGGATTCAAAAACATGTATTATTTCTGCTGATTTCACTGCTGTTTTGTGCCAACTCTTTTTCCCAGAATTGGGAATTGAAGCTAGAGAAAAATGGCGTAAAAGTATATACCCGACCATTTGCAAACTCTAATGTTAGGGAATTCAGAGGGGAAATCACTGTCAAGTCAAATATGGGAAGCATATTAGCGCTTATTGACAGTGTGTCAGAATACACCAAGTGGATGTATAATGTCACTTTTGCCAGCCGACCAAAGAAAATCAGTCGTGAAATAGGTTACACCTACACGATAATTAAATCATCTTGGCCCGTTTCTGACAGAGATATTTGCACCTATTATACCGTAAAACAAGACACGACAACAAAGATAGTCACCATAGCGCTCACCGGGGTTAAAGATTATATGCCCCTTAAAGATGGCACCGTTAGAGTTCCTGCCATGACGGGTTTTTGGCAGTTAGTGCCGATGGCAAAAGGGGTCACAAAAGTAATATATCAAGTTCATTGCGAATCGGGAGGCTATGTGCCGGCTTCTATTGTAAATGCTTACATCACGGACACCCCATATTATAATCTGTTTAATCTAAAAAACATAGTTGAATCGCCGCTTTATCCCAAAAAGGTGATACCAAATGTTAAAGAAATGTAATAGTATAAGAAGGTTTTTGCTTCTTTTGCAGGTGAATTATTTCTTGAAAACATGTATTGAAATCACTTCAGTGAAGTGATTCAGAATAGTGAAATTGTCTTTCAAATAAAAAATACACGAAAAAACTCATTTAATCCATTTATTTTTACGAACTTTGCACAAATTTTTTGACAAAGTCATACATGAAAAAGATTAGCAGCGCATTGATATCGGTTTATCACAAAAACGGTCTTGACGATATCATTGACGAACTTCAAAAACTGAACATAAAAATATATTCAACTGGCGGTACCCTCGACTATATTAAAAGCCTTGGTGTAGATGCTATTGCTGTGGAATCTCTGACCTCTTTCCCTGCTGTTTTTGGCGGTAGAGTAAAGACATTGCACCCCAAAATCTTTGGAGGTATTTTATATCGTCGCGACAATGCTGACGACCAACAACAAGCCCAAGAGTTCGCCATTCCTCCGATTGATTTAGTCATTGTTGACTTATATCCTTTTGAACAAACCCTTGCTTCGGGTGCATCCGATGAAGATATTATTGAAAAGATTGACATTGGTGGCATATCCTTGATAAGAGCTGCTGCCAAAAACTTCAACGATGTAGTGATAGTCCCTTCGGCTAAACAGTTTGCAGCATTAGCGAACCTATTGAAAGAAAAAAACGGATGCACAGACTTAGCCGATAGAAAAACCTTTGCTGCACATGCCTTCAATGTTTCCTCAAGCTATGATACTGCAATATTCAATTATTTTAATTCAGAGAACCAAATACCTACTTTCAAACAAAGTTACGACACGAACCTTTGGCTTCGTTATGGCGAAAACCCCCATCAACAAGGAGTCTTCTTCGGAAATCTTGATGAAGTATTTGAACGACTTAATGGCAAAAGTATTTCCTACAACAATCTTGTGGATATCGAAGCTGCCATAAATCTTATTGCTGACTTTTCGGATACAACCTTTGCCATATTAAAACATACTAACGCTTGTGGCATTGCAAGCCGCGAAAAACTCAGTGATGCATGGAAAGATGCACTGGCTGGCGATCCTGTTTCTGCTTATGGGGGAGTATTGGTAACCAATAGACCGCTGGATATTAAAACTGCAAATGAAATCAACAACTTATTCTTTGAGGTAATAATTGCTCCCGACTACCAAGCTCAAGCTATAGAAATACTTAGTCAAAAGAAAAATCGTATTATATTAAAGCAAAAGCTATTTAATTTTCCCGCCATACAGTTTAAATCTTTACTCAACGGAGTTATTAAACAAGATAAAGATAGTATGATTGAAAAACCCGAAGACCTTCATATTGTCTCATTGACAGTACCCGATGCAAATACGGTGGAAGATTTGCTATTTGCAAATAAGATTGCAAAACATACAAAATCGAATACTATTGTGCTTGCAAAGAATCTTCAACTTTTAGGGAATGGCACAGGACAGACTTCGCGCGTGGATGCACTCAAACAAGCCATTGGTAAAGCCAAAGAATTTAGCAAAGATTTGAATAATGCCGTTATGGCATCCGATGCTTTCTTCCCTTTCCCTGATTGTGTTGAGATTGCATACCATGAAGGTATAAAGGCTGTCATTCAACCTGGCGGCTCAATTAATGATAAAAAATCCATTGATTTTTGTAACCAAAACGGGGTTTCAATGGTATTAACCGGAATTAGACATTTTAAACACTAATAAATAAAACCAGCATGGGATTATTGTCGCTATTTACGAAAGAAATTGCAATTGACCTTGGAACAGCCAACACTATTATTATTCACAATGATAAGATAGTTGTAGAAGAACCTTCCATTATTGCCATCAACCTAATCACAGGAAAAACCGAAGCCGTCGGGAAGAAAGCCATGATGATGCACGGCAAAACACATCAATACATTAGGACGATTCGTCCATTGCGCGACGGTGTTATTGCTGATTTTCACTCTGCTGAAATCATGATTAAGGCTTTTATTAGAATGATTAACTCTAAAAGGGTATTGTTTCCGCCTGCTTTAAAAATGGTTATTAGCATTCCTTCCGGTATAACAGAAGTGGAAGAACGTGCAGTGCGCGATTCAGCAGAACAAGCCGGAGCTAAAGAAGTCCGTTTGATACACGAACCTATGGCGGCTGCTATTGGTATTGGTATTGATGTACTTGAGCCCAATGGGAATATGGTTATTGATATCGGAGGTGGTACCAGTGAAATTGCAGTTATTGCTTTGGGCGGCATCGTGAATAACAAATCTATTCGCATCGCAGGAGATGACTTTAATGCTGACATTGAAGAATACATGCGTAAACAGCACAACATTAATATCGGTGAACGTACAGCAGAGCGCGTAAAAATTGAAGTAGGTGCTGCTACTCCTGATATTGAAAACCCACCACCTGACTTTGCAGTTCATGGACGAGATATGCTGACGGGTATTCCAAAAGAAATTATGGTTAACTATGCCGAAATTGCTCATGCCCTTGACAAATCCATCGTTAAGATAGAAACTGCAGTTCTTAATGCTTTGGAAATGACTCCACCGGAACTTTCTGCCGACATTTATCGCACTGGAATTTATTTGGCAGGTGGCGGTGCTTTGTTGCGTGGATTGGATAAACGTTTGCATCTGAAAACAAAACTTGTTGTTCATATTGCAGAAGATCCCCTCAAAGCGGTTGCTAGAGGTACTGCTATAGCTTTGAAGAACTTTGATAAGTTTCCATTCCTTATTAAATAATATTTTTTTGATTAATTTTGCAGGGATTATCAGCAATAAAATGAGTAGCTGAAATATAGTGATATTATGCGCCCTCTAATTCAGTTTCTATTTAAGTACTACAACTTCTTCCTGTTTCTTTTACTGGAGTTTTTTGCCATTCTTATCATTTATCAAAATAGCTATTATCAACAATCCTCTATCCTCTCTGCTGCAAATGCTATTTCAGGAGGCATTTATGGATTTTCAAGCGGCATCACGGACTATATTGGATTGAAAAGTATTAATAAGACTTTGGCAGATGAAAATGCTCATTTGCTAAGTCTTCAAAAGAGTTCATTTATCAAGACCAACAACAAAGTTTTTGTTGTGAACGACACCCTTTATCAACAACAATACACATATTTAAGTGCTAAGGTAATATCAAATACTGCCAACAGAGCCAATAATTATCTAACCCTCAACAAAGGATTAAAGCAAGGCATAAAAAAGAATATGGGCGTAATTTCTTCTCAAGGGATTGTTGGTATTGTTAAAGATGTGTCGGAGAATTTTTGTTCCGTTACGTCTCTCTTGCATTCAAAGACAAAGATATCGGCTAAAATAAAGAAAAACGATAACGTAGGGACCATCATCTGGAAAGGAGATGACTACCGCGTGGTTACCTTGAAAGATGTGCCTGCCCATGTTAAGATTTCTGTGGGAGATACCATCATCAGCAGTGGTTATTCGATGATGTTTCCTGAGGGGATTTTAATCGGGTCTATTTATTCGTATGAGATTAATAAAGGCAAAGATTTCTATGAGATTCGAGTGAAACTTTTTAATGACTTCAACAACATCTCCTACGTTTATGTTATTAATAATCTCATGAAAGATGAGTTAAACGAATTGGAAAAACGCTCACAGAATGAATAACCTTATCTTCAGAAATATTATACGCTTTATCGGGCTTGTGTTGCTGCAAGTATTGGTGTTCAATAATATTGAAGTGTTTTCATTCATCACCCCTTTTATCTATATTTTGTTTATCATGTTGTTGCCCTTTAATACGCCGCGCTGGTTAATTCTTATTTCTGGGTTTCTGCTGGGGCTTTGCATAGATATGTTTTCAAATTCGGGTGGGATACATACCGCGGCAACAGTTCTCATTGCCTACCTGAGTCCGTGGGCGCAAAATGTTGTTTCGACAAAATCGGATAATGAGCCAGGCATTCAACCCGGCATTCTCAATTCAGGTTTCAAATGGTTTTTCCTTTATGCTTTGATATTGACAACAGCCCATCATATTTGCGTGTTCTATCTGGAAATATTTCGTTTTACAGATTTCTTTGATACTTTGAAGCATGCGCTTTATAATGTGGTGTTTACCTTGGTTTTTATCATCATTTCGCAGTATTTGTTTTTCAATCGAAAATCATAATAAAAACTTTTTTATAAAATTATTTGTTTTTAATAACAAATGGATTTATTTTTGCAAAATATTGAAAAATTTTTTTGCTGATTTGTTGTATTTAGATAGTAATTCGGCACATTTTTTGATTAGTGGAAACGTTTTAATAAGGAACTTAAATATTTTACGCTATCATGGAAAATAAAAAAAATGTTATTGTTCATATCAGCAATATCTCACAGGAAGTGCAGGAAGCATTGAATGAGAAATATCCTGACGGATTTCAACATCATGTTTTTAAAGTGACAAAACCTAACAAGGATTTTTTCTACGCTATCACTGTTGATACACAAGATACCAGCTATTTGATAAAAGTGGATGTAAAAATTGACACTGCCACCAACGATAAGATTGATGAGCAATTGTTTTCGCATCAAGATCTTATGGATCCGGAACTCAAAACCCCTGATGAAGATGATGAACCAAAAAAGAAGAAGTCGGATGATGAAGATTTCTTTTAGTTAAAAGGATAGTAACTGTTTAGGGCTCTTCTGCGCCCCATTCATAGGACTTGTGAGAGAAGCCTGCTAGGTGCAATACCTTATTGATGACTGTTTCGACTAGCGCGTCAATGGATTGCGGTTTGGAATAAAATGAAGGCGATGCAGGACAAATGATAGCTCCCGCGGAGATAAGCAACTTAAAGTTTTCTATATGAATAAGGTTGTAGGGCATCTCACGGACCACCAACACCAATTGTTTTTTTTCTTTTAACATCACATCGGCAGCGCGCGTCAAGAGGTCGTTGGCAAAGCCATGCGCAATTCTGCCGACCGTACCCATGGTGCAGGGACATACGATCATGGTGTCGTAGTTGGCAGATCCCGAGGCGAAAGGTGCAAAAAAGTCCGTGTTCTCGTAGATAGGAAATGCTGTTATGTCATGTTTTTTCTTTTGCAATTCATATTCTAAAACAGTTTCGGCACTAGAAGAGAACACCACGCCACATGCGGCAATCGAATCTTGGAGCGTATCGAGCTTCTCAAATAATTTCAATGCGTAAATCGAGCCACTAGCTCCTGTTACACCTATCACGATTTTCTTTTTCATCAGATTTCGTAGATTAAGGATAATAATATGGATGAGTTATATTGCAGCCGGTCTAAGCGCCAAGAGGTGCCTACTTGAGGTACACGCACGGGAATGAAAGAACTTTCACCGCGAAGATTGACTTTGAAATGTTTGCTGATGTTCACCCCTACCCCGCCAATAGCACAATAGTCAAAGCGATTGAACTTTGGGCGTTGAGAGTTGGGCACCACACCGTAACCATCTTTCTCCACCCCCGTATTTTTCATCAGCACACCTATGGCAGGTCCTAATTCTATATAAAAACGTTTTACAATTTGCCATTTGAATAGAATGGGCATTTCAATATATTGCAAGTTCAATTTGTAAGTAGCAATGCTATTACTTTTCGACACCTTGCGGCTTCCCTTCTGTATGTAATACAGCTCCAATTGCAATCCATATTTTTCTTTGAATACGATGTTGGTGAAAGCACCTGCAAACAGTCCGGGTTTGTTGAATCCCGAGAGTTGATCGCCGGAAATTTGTGATGCAGCGATGCCTGCAAACAATCCGCCTTTAAATTTTTGCGCTTGCACGCCGCCGAAATAAGAAAGAAAAAGAAATAGTACGATATATTTTTTCATGTGGAAAGATGCTTTGTTGATGGTTTTAAATTATTTGAATCTATGTCCCCAAGGGACAACAAATTTTATACAAAGTTACATAAAATAATAAGACGGTGGCTATCGGAAGGTAAATATTTTTTTATTTTGATGGATGGTTGAAGTGTTTTATGGCTAAATTGTTTTATTGTTGTATTGTAGTATGGCATCAAACTTTGTTACTTTAACAACAGGAGTTACTTACCGCATCCTTTACTTTATTAGTTTGTTGCTGTCGCATAAAGTAATAAAGTTCAGCATCAGCGGAGCTTATTGTTTTGTTACTAAACTAATAAAGTTTTGCTTATGCTTTTGTAGATAATTTATTTCAAGCAAAAGCGTCAAAAGATATAACCAAACAAGGTGGTGCCTGCCACTGAACGGAAAATAGGCACAAGGATTGTTTTTATGTTTTAACTAATTTCCCATTTATTATCATGTAATTTTCAAACCTCTGAGCATCTTCAATATCCACTATTCTTATTTTAAAATCTTTGGAGATTGTTGATTTAAAGCCCTCATATTCATGATATACTTGTTGGTATTCCTCACTAAAACGTCGCGCATTGCTATATGATTCAACGTTTAATAAATCACTGAATTTTCCATTATTATCGAAGATATACATTTTAGTATAATAATCAGTGCCTAAATGAGTGGTAACAAAGATTGCCCAATACGTGTTATCCAATTTTATTTTTCCGCAATAATATTTATCATAACCGTCGTAATCATCTTCTGGTAAGAATTTTTTTATATACTCTTCTGCAATCATAGTCTCGCTACAAGATAAACCTTCTTCGGAAATGGGCAATTGAATTAAACTAAAATAAGAGAGAAATTTATCAAATCCTAAAGTTGTTTTTGAATGGGCATCTTCAATCAAAACAAATTTCATGGTTTTAGTCCCATCAGGTTTCGACCAATCACCTGTTATTTGACTATTATTAATGGTGCCAATAAAAACCCCTGTCATATTGCCATCATTATTAAATTCATAAAGATTAAATGAATTAGAATTATCAATAACGCCCTTTAATTTTAAAGGGGTTCCTATTTTTGTATAATAATAATCGCCCGAAATTTCGGTTCCTTTTTGGGTCAGATTCATTTTGATTTCATATTTACCATCTATATAACCTGTGTAAGCTTTAGTTATACTTTGACCTTGAGCTGTGTTGTTGCCGATAAATCCGATGCTTACAATCAATAGCATCAAGCAAAATAAAGTAGAATTGATTTTCATGATTTCAAGTTTTAGTTTATAGTATTTTTATTTATAAAAATGTCTAGCCATAAGTTGAGTACAAGTCGCCTACCTGCCGCAACTAACAACTTAAAAAGGAATGTAGCTTTTGCTCAATTATCATTTAAATCCGTTCGTTTTATTCAAATCACCATAATTTACCTCTTGTTTGCTTTTAATCTTTAAAGCACCAATCACCTCAATTATAGCACTATTTTCGTTTAATCCAACAATTCGACCCTCTATGCTTTTATTATTCTTAAGGAATGTCACAATTTCACCATATTTAAAATCATTTCTAGTATATTTTGAATTGTTTACATTTTCTTTTGGGTTTGTATTATTCGGACTATCTTGTTGTTTCGCCTTTACAGTAGAAGTTTTCTTAGTTTCAGTATAAACTGGAGCACTTGAACTATTTGAAGCTCCCCAAACATCTCCTTCGACTTTAACACGTCTTCCAAAATTTTTCGTATATACTTTGATATTCCTTAAAAATTCTCCATCAGGACATTTTTTTACAGCCCTATCAATAGCTTCTTCAAGGGCTCGCCCCGCAGAATATGGAGCTTTACCAACCACATACTTTTGTATTAATTTATATTCCGTTTTGGTATCAATGTTTCTTGTTGCAATCATTGTAAGATTTCCCATTCGGGTCCAACAACCTGTTGAAAATAACACAATGACAAAAATTAAACTAAGTACTCTATTCTTTTTCATGTTTTTTTTATTTTTACCTCCGCAGCCCCAACGAAGAATTAATAATTAAAAAAGCGTGGAACTATATATAAATACGCTTCTTATGACGTTTTTTAACAAAATTTCATTCTGCAAATATACAACTTTTATTATTACCATAAATAAAATAAAAATAAATTTTCAAATTTCATTTTCTAGATTGTATCACCAACTTATAGCAAAATACCTAAAATCCCAAAAAAGCTATTCACATCTTGACATAGAACAAAAAACATTCATTTTATACTATTCACATCTTGACACAGTAGAAAATATCGTCATTTTGTACTATTCACATCTTGACACAGTAGAAAATATCGTCATTTTGTACTATTCACATCCCGACATAGTACAAAAAACATTCATTTTCTACTATTCACACTTTGACATAGTACAAAAAACACTCATTTTATAGTATTCACTTCTGAACATATATTATAAGATATTTTTTGCAGACAGAACGAATTTCTTTTTATAATTGCTTGATTATTTTGCAAATAGACTTGTCTTAAAAACATTAACACATACTTAACTATGACGCCACTCATATACTCATGTTTATTACGTTAATTATAACGAAAGGCAAAAATATCATTAACCATAATTTTTTTATCATGTCACAAAAATCACTTCTCATCAGCAACACCTTTTTATTACTAGCAAAGCGTAGCAAAAAAAGGTTTTACAAATTTATGTATCTCTTCATGCAGAGCATTTATACGCAGCATACCGTAACAGAATTGGCTGCAATTTATGATGCTCTACTTCCTTTTTTCAATACATTTAAACAAGATTACAAAAAAGTGAAAGCTAATTTGGGCGTTCGCCATGGCGATGTGTATGCTCAAAAACTTACCTTTAACTCACTTGTACAAGAAAAGATGTATTTGTGGCATATCAATATCATGAATATTTATGGTCCTAAAACAGTGGAATATAAGAAAATTTTCTACGACGGTTTGACACCGCTTAGCACAGGAACTTTGGAGGAACGTATCATTTATTTTGATGCAATTATCATAAATATGGGCGTTTATGAAAGTTTAGATACTATCACTGACGAAATGATTACCTATAGCGAAGATATTCAAGAAGTTCGCAACGCTCGTGAGCAAGCCGGTACGAATGTTAGAAATATTCTGAGTGCACGCAGAACGTCCGCTGACAAGCTTGCCATTGAAATGTATGGAGGATATGGTTTGTTGATTCACTTTTATCGCAACACCCCTGAAAAAATATTGGATTATATCCGAGTTTCTCTTTTGCACTATCAAAGCAAACCACAAGAGGATCCTACTCCTATTTATGAACTTACGTTAGCTCCGCTCGAAACGAAAGAAGCCGGTTTTGCATTTTTGTTGACCGAAATCCTAATGATATACATTAGTGGCAACACCACTTTGCGGTTTTATTTCGTGAGAGAACTCACCGATCCTATTCCTTCTTCCTATTTCGATATGGATGCCGATGCGGTGAAGGAATTTGCTATCAACGAATATGCGAACGTCAACGATCGCTTTTTGATGATTCAAAACCTCAGCGAAACAGAAGCAGGAATGGTTGAAATTGAAAAGGTTTAGTTTCTATTGTTCTATTGTTGAATAGTTATATTGTTTATCTTGGTGCCTCTGAGTGCTCTCCCTGTCTCCGTGGTTTTCACTATAAGCCTAAAACAAATAGATAGCGCTTAACGAAAAGATTATCAAACCTAAAGCTATCGAGTAATAGACCAATATCGTTTTGTGTTTGTTTTTGTCCGACTTGGTGTTGACCGATATGATTAAACCGAGATTGGCAATGAAGAGCGCAAACAACATCAACACAATATGTTCCACGGGCCATAAACGTTTGGACACTATCTTCACCGAATCGGCTATGCCCCAATAGTTGTAGCCCACGCCTGATCCGAGGTTTGAAAATAGTATCAGCCCGAAAATCAATTGCGTATAGAGACTTATGATGAACCCAAAGGAGAGAAGCTTGTCGGTGCGCAAAAACGGTTTGCCTTTGAAATATCCCTTGAAGGAACGCGTGAAAAGCCAAACGGTAATCACTAGAAAGGTGAGACTCACCGCAGTATGAACAAGTTTGATGACGGAGAATCCTTCTGTGGGCGCAATATCAATAAGCATACTATTATTTTTGATTTATGATTTGTGAATTTTTGATTTATGAAACTCGTAACTCCGAACTAGGAACTCGAAACTTTCTACCTTATATTATATAAGCACCGCATCTGCCAACATTTTGGCTTGGAGAATACGATCAGCCATCCCTATACCGTTGCGCAGGTTTCCACCTATGACGAAGCCCTGATATTGTTGCTCCACAGCTTCTATCGCCTTGAATCGCTCGCCGCTGTCTGCCTCGTACTGTGGAATTGCCCATTCGTGACGAATGATTTTCAATAGATTAGGTCTGTAGTCTTTGATCTGCATCAAATCGCACATCTCGCGTTGCAAAATAGCTTCTATCTCTTGATCGTTCATTTTATAAATTTCCTGACGACGCACCCCGCCGAGAAAAATGGAAAACAAAGCGCCATCTTTTGGTGCTCTATCGCTGAAAAGCGATGACATAAAAAGAACCCCAAGCAGGTCGCGCTGTTCTTTGAAGGGAATCAAACCGCCAAAAGCCTCCAAGGGGATGCCGTTCCACGTATCAAATCCCAAAACGACTTCAATCACTTTGGTATAGTGCAAAGCTTTGATTTTCTTAATAGTATCTTGATGGATGAAGGGTGCAATCTTGTCGATTTGATAAGCACCGACGGTTGAAACAACCTTGTTGGTTTCAATTTCGATGGTCTTTCCGTTTTTATCTTTATAGGAAACAATGAAATGATTATTCCTCGGCATCACCTCGATATCCGAACATTCAAGCACCACATTTTGCTTGCCAATCTTTTGATACAGCGCATCAATCAAGGAAGACAAACCGCCCTTCACCGAGAACACACCGCGCGTCACCTTCTTGGCTTCATCGGTCTTCTTAGCAAAACTTTTCTTGATGGTTCCCCCGATGAAGCTGCCGTAGTCCTGCTCCAAGTTATAGAGCTTGGGCAGCGCATACTTGGGCACCAAACGATTCGGATCGCCTGCATACACGCCGATGATGAATGGGTCGATTGCATAATCCAAAAAGCTTTGTCCGAGGCGGCGTTTCACCAAGTCGGCAAGGGTTTCATGCGGGTTCTTGCCGCGCGAGCGAAAAGGTTCGCCCAATATTCTGAACTTATCGTTGAGCGTAAACAAAGGCGTTTTCACAGCCGCTTTCAGCCCTGAAGGCAGCGCCTCCCACTTCCCATCCTTCAAAATCAGGCGACGTTTGACATTCTCGTTCGCTTCCTCTAAGGTGCAGAGATCCTTCAAGTCGTCAAAAAGATTGATGACCTCCGCGTTGCCAATCACGCCTGAATTCGGACCCTCTTCATACATATATCCCTTTTCCTTGTTAGTGTTGATGACGCCTCCAACACGGTCGGATTGTTCCAACACCAAGAAATTACTTCCTGCTTTATGGATGTGGTGCGCGGTGGCAAGACCGGTAATGCCTGCGCCTATGATGATTACATTCTTCATGATGAAATATTTGACAAAACTAAATCCGTGAACATCTTGATTAACAAACAATCCGCCACAGGTAGCGCCACGCGTGATATGTGGGAGAACCTTAAGAATTTCTTTCCAAAGGGAACTATCTCGTGGTCAATATCATAAAGTGTTTCTAGGTTTTCGTTCAGAAAGCTTATCGGAATAATTACAATTTGATCCTTCCATTTCACAGCTAATTGCCGCAAAACGGTATCGATATCAGGCGTCAGCCACGTGCCCCGCTTCATGCCCGATTGATAAGCCACCTCATATTCGAAGCCCAAATGATTGGCAATTGCCTTTGCACTTGCTTCTATCGCAGCGGGATAGGTGTCGCCTTTTTCTACCAAATAGGTTGGAATGGAATGTGCGCTAAACAGCAAAAGGGGTTTGTCGAGGTTGTGTTGATAGGCATGATTCAAAATGAGATTCGACCAATAGTCAACGAAGTCTTTGTTTTGATAAAACTCTTTAATGATGTGTATCTTAAGCTGAGGATTATTCGCAACCACCTTGTTCACATCATGCTCCACGCTCTTGGTGGTAGAAAAACATCCTTGGGGATATAAGGGCAGCACCGTAATTTCGTGAATTCCTTCTGCCATGAAGGCGTCCATACTCTCCTTTATCAATGGGGATGAATAGGAGAAAGCATAGCGAACTTTAAAATCCTCCGGTAGTTTCTCTTGCAAGGCGAGCATCGTCTGACGGGTTGCCTCGATGATGGGCGAGCCGCCTATCAACTTATATTTCTTCCACGACTTCTTATAACGAGTGTTGCTGATATAATAAGAAAGAAATTGGCGTCCTAATTTTCCTAAAGGCAGAATATAAGGATCTTTAAACATACGCTTCAAGAAGAGCTTCAACTCGCGCGGAGATTTAGCTCCCCCCATGTCAACAAGGAGTACGCCTTTCATACGGTTTTGGAATATATCGTGTCACCTTGTTTCAAATCAGGATCAAAAGCCATGGCGATGTTGCGGGCAATCATGCGTCCACTGTCGCTAATCTTGATTCCTTCATTGCTGATGCTGATAAGATTATCTTTTTCGAAGTCTGCCAATTTCGTCGCATCATAATGCACTATATCTTTTATCTCATCCACAGTCATCGCGAATTGCGAAGCGATTTCTTCAAACAACAAAAGCCCGTTGCACATGATACTGTTGATGACCGAACGCACCACTTGCTGTTCGAGGGTCATGGTGTAGCCTCTTTCGATGGCAAAACCAGTGGACGCTATGGCATCCATATAAAGATGCATATTCTTATGATTCTGAGCATAAGCGCCCCAAAGCTGACTGATGGAGGACGAGCCGAAGGCATACACTTGCCCGGTGGTTTCCAAAGTGCAGTATCCTTGGAAGTTTCTATGCAAACGATTGCTCATAAAGGCTTTCGTCAATTGGTCGTCGGGATGCGCAAAATGGTCAATGCCGATGGCGACGTAGCCCGCATCTTGCAATTGTTTTATATTTTGGATAAGCATTTGCATCTTATCTTTTGGTTCGGGGAGACCTATCTTTTCGAGCTTCAACTGTTCTTCTTTCACCCATGGCACATGAGCATAAGAAAAGGTGACGATTCTGTCGGGTTTTATTTCGATGGCTTTCGCGATGGTATCGGAAACACTTTCAAGGGTTTGCAGCGGCAGTCCGTAGATAAAATCGAGATTGATACCGCTGAATCCTTTGCTGCGCAGATAATCCACAATTTCTTTTACAGGATGCTTCGGAGCCTGACGATTCACCACTTTCAGCACATCTTCTCTGAAATCTTGTATGCCGAGGCTCATCCGATTGAAACCCATGGCAGCCATTTGGTCGATGTGGGCAAATTCCAAATACGCAGGGCTACATTCGATAGCGATTTCGGCATGAGAATCTATGATGAATCTCTCTTTAATCAGATTCATGATATCTTCGATATAATGCATGGCGATGGCATTGGGAGTGCCGCCGCCCCAATGGATTTGGGTTACCTTGCGCGTCGTGAGATTCAAGTGCGACGAAACATTCCGAATCTCCTGTTTCACTGCTTGTATATAGCGTTCCAAAACGGACTTCTTTTGTCCTGTCTCGGTATTGCAGCCACAAAAATGGCAGCGCTGCGGACAGAAAGGAATGTGGATATATAAAGAGATGTTCTCCGGTTGTTGGTCGTTAGAAGCGATTAATTGTTCGATATAATCTTTAGATGTAAACTTGGTGTGGAAGAAATTTGCCGGCGGGTAGCTCGTGTATCGCGGACCTGACACATTATGTTTATCTAAAAACTCGGTTGTGATGTTCATTTTTCTTTTTTATAAGATATCGTATTCGACATCCATGTTATTGTATTTAATTACGTTGCCAATCCGTTTGCTTCACCCAATCCACAACAAATTTGGCATTTTCATAAGGGATACCAGGGATGAATCCATGCCCAAGATTAAATATCCAATTTTGATACTCCGACCCAAAGAACTTATATTTTTCTAAGTAAGAGAGTATCGTATTTGTATCTGCCATAAGAAGTCTCGGGTCGAGATTGCCTTGCAGCCCAATGTTATGATGCACAAGTTCGCGTGCCTCATATATGGATGTTTGCCAATCAATGCTCAGGAAGTCGGTGTCTTCCGGTTTGATATGTTTGATGCCATATCCCAAGCCTTTGGGCAGGAAGATGACAGGCGTATTTGTCTGCATAACAGCAGCAGATATCTTGCGAACATACGGCATCACCATCTCGAAATACACATCGGAAGGAATGAGTCCTGCATGTGTTTCAAAGATTTGGAAGGCAGCCACCCCGTGTTTCACTTGTTGGGTTGCGTACTCAATGGACAGCTCGGTGATGGCGCTGAGAAGTTTATGGGCTAATACCTTATCTTTATATAATAACGTAACAGCGTCTGGGAAGGTATGATTGGTTCCCAAGCCTTGCATCATATAACATAAGGTAGTGAAGGGTGCTCCGCAGAAACCAATCAAAGGCGTTCCCGATGGTTTGGTCTTATGGATTTCGTCAATAACTTCGAAAATATAATTGAGTTTGGAAGCGTCGGCTTTTATGATACTCATAGGATTGTTGACGTCTTTAAGCGCTGTGGCAAAACGTGGACCTGAATCCGTAAAGGTAAGTTCCATGCCTAAGGCTTCGGGAATCACCAAGATGTCGGAGAAAAGAATGGCAGCATCCACACCCAAATCATAGATAGGCAGCAGTGTAACTTTGGCTGCCAACTCCGGTGACTTCATTAGCTCAGAGAACGAATGACGTTGACGCATTTCCAAATAGGAAGGTAACACGCGCCCTGCTTGTCGCATAAACCAAACGGGTGGGCGGTTGGTAGGCTCGCCTTTCAGGGTTTTGATAAATATATTGTTGTTCATTATGGAGTTTTATTTAATTTCTATTTCGCCATTAGGGCGTGTGTAATGTATCAGGTCGTGTTAAAGATTCTTGAGTGCTTGTAGGTTGGCGGCAATAATCGTTTCGATATCTTTATCGCTATGCGCATAAGAAACAAACAGACATTCATATTGCGATGGTGCCAGATAGATGCCGCTTTCTAAAGACATTTTAAAGTAGCGAGCGTAGGTGTCGGAGTCCGATTTCATAGCTTCCTCGAAGGAAGTAATTTGCTTTTCTTTAGTGAAGAAGAAAGTCATCATAGAACCCACTCGGTTGATGAGACCTTTAATGCCTGTCAACTGCATATTGTTCAATATCCCTTGTTCTAAGATAGCAGCTTTGCGTTCCAATTCCGTATAGAAGTCGGGCGTATTTTTGATAAGCTTCAGCATGGCAATCCCCGCTGACATGGCAAGTGGATTTCCCGATAGAGTTCCCGCTTGATACACAGGTCCGATAGGCGCCAACATATCCATGATTTCTTTCCTGCCACCATAAGCACCCACAGGAAGACCACCACCAATGATTTTGCCTAGCGTTGTTAGGTCGGGCATCACATTATAATATTCTTGTGCGCCGCCTTTTGCCAATCGAAATCCTGTGATGACTTCATCAAATATCAATAAAGCGCCATATTGCGTAGCTATTTCGCGTAAGCCTTCCAAAAATCCTTTTGCAGGAGGCACCACGCCCATGTTGCCTGCCACAGGTTCAACAATGATAGCCGCGATTTCTCCACCCTTTTGCTGAAACAAAGCTCGAACAGAATCAAGGTTGTTGTATTCGGCAATCAGCGTATCTTTTGCCGTGCTCGATGTAACGCCGGGACTATCGGGCAAACCCAAGGTGATGGCACCTGAGCCTGCTTTGATTAAAAAGCTGTCGCCATGTCCGTGATAATTGCCTGCGAACTTCAGAATACATTCTCTTTTGGTGTATCCACGCGCCAATCGTATGGCGCTCATCGTGGCTTCCGTGCCGGAGTTCACCATGCGCACCTTTTCAATAGAAGGAACCATCTCAACGATGAGTGCTGCCATTTCCGTTTCGTATTCGGTAGGCGCACCATAACTTGTGCCTTTTTGAGCGGCTTCGTTTATGGCTGCCAAGATAGTGTCGTGAGCATGACCAAAGATTAGCGGTCCCCACGATGCCACGAAATCTATAAATTGGTTGCCGTCAATATCCGTGATATAAGCTCCTTTACCTTTACTAATAAAGAGCGGGTTTAGTTTCACGCTTTTAAAGGCTCTGACGGGTGAGTTCACACCGCCGGGGATCAGTTCTTGAGCTTTTTTAAAAGCTTCAATGCTTTTTGTGAATTGCATGTCTTGTATATATTATTTTCTGTTCAACACATTGGCTGCTTCAACAGCATGGTAGGTGATGATGATATCTGCACCGGCTCTTTTGATGGAGGTTAAAATTTCCATCATCACGCGTTCGCCATCTATCCAATCGTTTTGGGCGGCAGCTTTCACCATCGAAAACTCTCCACTCACATTGTAAGCAGCCACGGGCATACGGAATTCATTTTTCACTCGATAAATCACATCCAAATAGCTGAGGGCAGGTTTCACCATCACGATGTCGGCGCCTTCCATAATGTCGAGCTCCACTTCGCGCAGGGCTTCATTTGAGTTGGCAGGATTCATTTGATAGGTGGCTCTGTTGCCAAATTTGGGAGCACTCTCTGCCGCTTCTCTGAAAGGACCATAGAATCCTGAAGCATATTTGGCAGCATACGACATGATTGGAATTTTCTCAAAATGATGTTTGTCTAATTGCTCACGTATTCTGCCCACTCTGCCATCCATCATATCGCTTGGGGCTATCATATCCGCTCCGGCTTCTGCCAAAGAAACGGCTTGTTTTGCCAAAGTCACCAAAGTGGTGTCGTTGTCAACATCTCCATCAATAATAGTTCCGCAATGACCATGCGTAGTATATTCACAATTGCACACATCGGCGATGATATACATGCCGGGTACATCTTTTTTAATAGCACGGATGGCTTGTTGCACGATGCCATCATGTTCGCAAGCCACACTGCCATCTTCATCTTTGTGAGCAGGAATGCCAAAAAGCAATACTGCTTTCACACCCGATGCATATATTTTCTTACATTCTTCCACGGTGTTTTCAACGGAGAGTTGATAATTGCCCGGCATAGAATTGATATGATTCCGAACATTGGTGCCTGTGCACACAAACAAAGGCATCACAAAATCATCTACCGAAAGTTTGGTTTCGGTCACCATTTGACGCAATACACTATTGTAGCGTAATCTTCTTAATCTTGTTATTGGAAAGTCCATATTTATATGTTTTACTATTTATTTATGTTTATCAAAATATGCTATAATGTCGTCAACAAGTCCTTCGGCTGTTGACTTTTTTGCTGTGAGAACAGGTTCAATACCTGCGTTGCGAATAACTTTGGTGGTGGTGATTCCAATACTTGCAATCTTCAAGGAATGGAGCTCAATATCGTTTTGTAATGCACAAAAGTTATAAAAAGTTGACGGGCTAGTGAATACAATGAAATCATAACGTTTGAGCCTTATGATTTCAAGTATGGCAGGGTCAACAAATTTTGGTTTGATGGTGTTATACACGTTTAGCCGTTTCACATAATTTCCATCACACAAGTTGTTATTGAGTGTGTCACCGGCTAGATTGCCCAATGCGAGAAAGATTTTCATGTTTTTCGGATGATATATCTTGCAAAAATTGTCAAGCAATTCGTTAGCATTGTTTCCTCCGCTCAAAAAGTCGGGAGCATAACCGTAATATTCCAATTCGGCAGCCGTCTTAGTGCCTATGGTGGCTATCTTGATCCTTTTGGGCAAGAAGGTGCTGCCCGTTACATCCAACAAATGTTTAAAGAAATGCAGCACCCCATTTCTGCTCGTGAAGAATATCCATTCAAAATGCGTTAGGCTTTGGACTAAATCAATGCCCTCTTCCGTCAACACCGTGGGGACAATTTCTATCATCGGTAAAGCAAGGGTTTTTATACCGTGTTTCTGAAGCATATCATTTAAGGTGTCGCCTGAATCAAGTGCTCGTGTGGAAATCACTAGTTTGTTACCTACGGGCACACGTAAATGCTCCTTTATGAAGTTATGATTTCTGATGGATTCGAGTATCTCTTTTCCGCCATGATTATATAGCCCTTGGGCAAGTTCGATAGCCACTTGGTTGGCTTTATCGAGCGGAGCCGATGCCGATTCTTTTAAATAGACACTGCCATCAATGTTTGAGATGAAACCTGTGATATGAAACTGACCGTCTTCGATGCGGGTATAACTTCCCACAGGAATCTGACAACCGCCTTCTAAAGTTTTCAGAAAAGCACGTTCGGCAGATGTCATAATAAAGGTCTCTTCATGATTTATTTTAGAAAGCAATCCGCTGATAAACGTATCCCCTTCTCTGATTTCAATGCCAATAGCCCCTTGACTACAGGCAGGTATCATCAGCTCGGGGGCTATCAATTCGGAGATATACGAACGCATCTCTAATCGTTGCAAGCCGGCGGCTGCCATCACCATCACATCGCAAAAACCTTCTTCCATTTTGCGAATACGTGTGTTGACATTGCCCCTGATTTCAACGATTTTAAAATCTTTGTTGATACGCAAGAGTTGTGCTTTTCTGCGCAAACTCGAAGTGGCAATGACATCCTTCTTGGTCAAACTGCTGATGGTTCTGTTGTCGCTGCTGATAAGCGCATCGCGCACATCGCCCCTTTGCAACACAGCGCCCAAGGTGGCACCTTCGGGAAAGGTGGTAGGCAAATCTTTCAAACTATGCACTGCCATGTCAATTTCGTTGTTGAACATAGCCGTTTCGAGTTCTTTGGTGAACAAACCTTTGTCGCCAATTTTCGACAAGGGAACATCGAGAATGATATCCCCTTTGGTTTTTATGATTTCAATGGTGAAGGTGATTTTGGGGAAATGGGCTTCTAGTTCTTCTTTGACTCGATACGCTTGGTATAAAGCCAATTTACTTCCCCTAGTGCCTATGCGAACGCTTTTCATGCTTAATTCTGATTAAACAATTGATGAACTAAATTGATGTATTCTTGTTTTTTGCCGTTGTCGGTGATAGACTTCACATTGCTAATCATGGTGCGAATTAACTTATTGGTGATGTGCTCGCCATATTCGGTGGCTTTTTGATAATCTATTTCTTTAGAGTTCTTCATAAATCCCTCTAATTCGTTTTGATGAATGGTTTGGAAGCAATGGCTGATGCTTTGAAAGGTAGGAATCAAAGTGCGCGAGCCAAGCCAATTGAAAAAATCCACCACCACTTCCTCGATGATTTGCTCGGCAGCGCAGATTTCGCCGCGACGTTTTCCGAAAGTGTCTTCCACCACAAGGTTCAAATTGTCAATATCGTAAACATATACGTTTTCAAGTTCTGCCACCTCATGAGCAATATTGCGCGGCACAGACAAATCAACAAAAAAGAGTGGACGATTGTTGCGTAGCGTCATCGCGTTAGCCACCATTTCTTTGGTGATTAATGGCTTTTTGGATGCCGTGGAAGAGATGACAATGTTGTTTATAAGCAACAATTCTTCCAATTTGCTATAGTCTTCGGCAGTGGCATTATATTTTTCGGACATTTCCACAGCGTTTTCGAAGGTGCGATTGACGATGGTGAATTTGTCGCAACCTTTTTTTATGAGGTTTTGCAGGGTGAGTTCGCTCGTTTGACCTGCGCCTATCAACAACACAGGCTGCGAGGACAAGGACGCCAACTTTTTGCTAGCCAAATCAACAGCGGCATAACTGATAGAAACGGCTCCTTTAGAGATACAGGTTTCGGTACGGACTTTTTTGCCTGCTTCGAAAGCTTTGTTGAACAAACGTATCAACACGGGGCTTATCAAATTGTTGCGTTGGCTGATGTTGTAAGCGTCTTTCACCTGACCCACGATTTGATATTCGCCCAAAGCCATAGAATCTAAGCCCGAAACCACATGAAAAAGATGGCGTGCCGCCTCGTTTTGCGATTTGCGATAGAAGTGAGTGCGCAGCGATTTGTCCACTTTGCGATAGTTGAACAAGGTTTCTTCAAACACCTCAAAACCTGAGAAATCGCCATCATCGTCGAAATCAACATAGATTTCGGTACGGTTGCAGGTGGACACTATAACAGCACCCAAAATCCCCTTTTCTCTGAGCAAAGGCACGAATCTCTTGATGTCTTCTTCACAAAATACAAATTTCTCGCGAACCTCTATGGGCGCTGATTTGTGGTTTAATCCGAGTAGTTCTATCATATCAATGGTTTCTATTGTTATTTCGGATGCAAAAGTAGAAAGGGTTTCTGTTTTTTTTCTGAAGTTTTGCTACAAATTTCAACAATAAAATATTTTTTGTTTAAGGAGGGAGGGCTTATCGAAGGCTTGACACCTCTTCAAGCTTGCATACGGCTGAATTACAGCCGATATTCTTTATATTCCCCTTATGTTTGATTGAGAAATACGGGTATTTTATTGACAAATGTCATAGGGTCTTTTGTTGGGATGGGAGGTGATGAGTTAAGAGTTCTTAGTTCAGAGTTTCTAGTTCGTCAACCGCTAATCTCTTTTCATTATTTTCCTTGTTTCGATTTGTTTGTCATCATCAATGCTGCCCCATACATATCCCCATATTAGGGCAATTGCTGAGGGCATAATCATCAATAATTAAATCATCTGATACAACTTGTACACGTAGCCATCCAAAATAATAATTTCCATGTTTACGAATTCTGAATCCAATAAATCCTTTTTCCGTAAACGGAAAGTAATAAATATATTGAATTGACGAGCTCCATTCTAAATTCATCGCAAAATAAGCATGATTTGTATCGCAAATATATTGTCCGGAATCAAGACTGCGATTATAAAACGGCACTGCTCGCGCAATAAATTCCAAACTATCCTTACCATTGGCAACAATTTGACAAGCATCATAAACATGCGGACCACTATTCTCAGGATACCTATCTAAATAAAAATTGATATCAGGTAGAGAATCATTATTGATATTTAAAGCAAAGAGAGTTGTGGTATAGTTATTAGGCATGTGTATTATAGTGTCAGGCACATAATCTTTATAAATGAAATCAGTGCAAACAGCAGGAATGATAGGATTATCATCATTATGTTTTTTGCAACTATGGAATAAAAGAGTGCATAACACAACAATTACTAAAGAAAACAGCCCAATTTTACTTTTCATGATTCCTACACATTAAATAAATAATCCTAACAATAAAACAAAGGTACAAAATAAAAACCATATAAATATTTTTTCTGTGATTTTTATTTATAGAGGTGAGGATTTTCCTGTAAATGGCGCGGATTTGCGCCGAGGTAAGAAAACCACTTAGGCACGGAGACCACTTAGATACACTAAGAAAAAAAAAAATAGAACAATCCAACAATAGAACAATTCAGCTTGCCGTTAGGGGGCAGAAAATTTTCTGCCCCTACGGAGCGGGCTTTTCATTTCTTATTGATAATTTCCCCATCCCCAACCTTGCTTGGAGTTCCACAAGTGGGCATATACCTATTTCTTGCTCCCGCTGGAAAGTTTCCTGCTTGCGCTGGAAGGTTTCCTGCTTGTGCTGGAAAGTTTCCTGCTTGCGCTTGAAGGTTTCCTGCTTGCGCTGGAAAGTTTCATGCTTGCGCTTGAAGGTTTCCTGCTTGCGCTGGAAAGTTTCCTGCTTGCGCTGGAAAGTTTCCAGCTTGCGCTAGATTTCATCCTTTTGAAGTTTTTATCCAACAAAGAACATCATGATTGTTTCATGGTGCGCAATTATTTTCAAAAATCATTTCAACAAGCGATTTGCTTGTGAACGCCCAAAGATTCTTTTACCTCATTCGCATTTATCTCTTTTATAGTCTTCTAGCCTTTTGAAAAAATCAGCACTTTGCGGTTGTAAACGATAGCTTGGCTCTTTGTGTACTTCAACCTGCGTATTCATTTATTGGATAAATGAGAAATAAACTTTCTATAATTATTTATATGCTTGCTGGTTTTATCGTAAAATTTTATTTCCCTACCATTTTTTTATCTGTAATGAAAATACTATCCAAACAAATCAAAATAATATTTACCCATTTTTATCTCATAAATACTAAATGAGATAAATTTTTAGTATCTTTGTACCACCAAATCTAATGTATCATGAAAAAAGTTCTGCTAGTTCTTGTTTGCTGCAGTTTTTTTGGTATCACGAAAGCTCATCTTTCCGATACCTTGCTGCGTTCTGCCGGTTTTTATTTGTCTCCGGCAATGACCGATATTGATTTCTCCAACACCAAAATGGCTGTTGACCCTCAGTTTTCAGGCGCTATTGGTTTTCGGTTCATCAATAAACTGAAGAAAGGTTTCTTTCTGGAAGGGGGTGTCGGACTGGGGGTTTTTGGCGGGAAATATCCCGAAGAAGAAGGAACTTGGTATAGTTATTATGACCCTTATGGGAATGGCATGCCATATACCTACACGCATCAACGCAATGTGAAAGAGGTCAATTGGATGGTGCCTTTTTTGGTTGGATATAAAACGCAAAAGGGCAAAGTGCGTTTCGAAGGTGCTTTGGGGATTTCTTTTAATCTAAAGAATTTTATTATTGAAAAAGATCATGTAACAAGTGGCGTTGGTCCTTCCTATGATGCTTATAATAATAATAATGGTAACCCGGTTAGCTTTGGAACAAGTTTTATGGGGGTGGCGCGAGCTGGTATAAGCATTCCCATCAAGAAAAGAATCAATATTGAAATATTGCCCACTGCGCGCTATCGTCTGTTTGACTTTACAGCCGACCGAATTGACCTTACTAAAAGCATTCAAACCATTGAACGTCCTTGGTCGTTGGGTTTGGATATTGGCATTATGTTTTCGTTGGATGATTTGGATCCTGAAGAAGTTTACGAAAAGCCAAAGCCTAGCAATGTGTCCTACACCTTTGCATATAAAGACAGCATCCCTGCTCAACCTGCAAAAAGAAAGCTCCTCAATGACGGTCCGAAGAATGCCGCCTACATCGAATTCGCAGGCAATGGGTTTATCTATTCCCTCAATTATGAACGTACCGTATTCAGAAAAGGTATCGTCAATCTACAAGCTCGGGCAGGTATGGGCTTCGCCGCATCAAAATATACGATTCCCTTAGGAATGAACCTAGCCTTAGGAACCGGTCGTAGGAAATTTGAGATGGGCGTGAGCTGCACTTTACATAATTTCAATCGTGATTCTCACTTTCATGTTGACCGTTATGCTTCTAATTATAACAACTTTAATTATTCCATTGACCCCAGCCTTGCATTTCGATTGGAAACCACCTCTAATTTCTTTTTACGATTGGCTGTGATGACGCATTATTTTCCAAACTCCGGCGCCATAATGCCAGGATTTGGTCTTTCCTTGGGTGGATGTTTTTAATTGATACAATAATCGTCAATATTACATATCAACAATCCTACTTTACTAAAAAAGTTGTACCTTTGAATTCAAAGTTAAAAACGAAATACTATGGCAAATATTTTTTTATGGATTTTAGACAATGGACATGGCAAAGCAATGCCCGGAAAGCGTTCGCCTGTATAAGTAGATGGCTGAACATAACGAACTCGGAAAACAAGGGGAGGATGCTGTAGCCGTTTATCTGGTAGAAAACGGATATAAAATCTTGCATCGCAATTGGCGTTTTGGGAGCGACGAACTCGATATTGTTGCCGAAACAGATAAATATATTGTTTTCGTTGAAGTGAAAACGAGAACCAATACTGTTTTCGGAACACCCGAAGAAGCAGTCAACAAAAAGAAGCAAAACTTCCTGATTCGGGCATCAAATGCCTATCTCGACAAAAATAATTGCACAAAAGAGGCGCGGTTTGATATAATATCTGTAATTTTGCCGTCGCAGCCTTTATTAATAAACCATATTGAGGATGCATTTTATCCTACTCTTTGAAAATTTGAATCATGAAAAGTTCCGGCAAAGCACCGAAAAAGTCCAGCGAAAAACGCACTTCCACCCGAAAACCATCCGAAAGAAAAAGTTTCGACAAACCGAAGTTTACGAAAACTTCCGACAGAAAGTCTGCATCATCAAGCGATGAATCAGAATATAAAAAACCCCGCTATGCTGATAGAAACGCTTCGGATGATACCAAATCGTCGGATAGAAAGCCTTATAAGTCGCGCACTACGGATAGAGATGATTCGGATAAGCCTCGCAGACGTTATGATGATAAAGGGAGTAGGGATGAGAAAAAACCTTACGAAAAGAAACCGTATGGTTCAAGAGATACCGACAAAAGTAGTTCGGATAGACCTCGAGAACGACATGATGATAAAAGAAATCGTGACCACAACAAAACCTCAGATTGGAAACCTTATAATTCAAAGGATACAGAAAGAAGCGATTCGGACAGACCGCGCGGACGTTATGATGATAAACGCGGGAGAGACGACGCCAAGAGTTTTGAAAGGAAGCCTTATAAATCAAGAGATACAGACCGAAGCGATTCGGATAGACCACACGACCGTTATGATGACAATCGAGGCAGGGATGACAGCAAGTCTTACGAAAGGAAACCTTATAAATCAAGAGATACGGAGAGAAGCGATTCGGATAGACCTCGCGACCGTTATGATGACAGACGAGGCAGGGATGACAGCAAGTTTTCTGACAGGAACCCTTATAAATCACGCGATACGGAACGCGGTGGCTCTGACAGACCTATTGAACGTTATACGGATAAGCGGAATCGTGATGATGATAAATTCGCGGATAAAAAACCGTATAAGTCGAGGGATGAGGAGCAAAATGACTCGAACCGTCCTATCGAAAAATATGTGGATAGAAGGACTCAGGAGGAAAAAGATCGCATATCATCAAAACCTTATAAACGTTTTGAAGATGATAACAACGCTTCGGAAGGAGATAAACGCAAACGTAATCGAATCGTAGAAGAAAAAACCTATCAGGCTAAGGCACGCGAACGCAGAGACCTTGTGGATATCTTGGTGAAAGATAACACCTATTCTAAACGTCCTTCGTTTAAAAAGTCAGCAGATGGCGGCATTCGTCTGAATAAGTTTATTTCAAATGCGGGTGTTTGTTCGCGCAGAGAAGCCGACACTTTGATTGAAACAGGGGCAATAACTATCAACGGAAAAATTATCACGCAATTGGGCACGAAAGTGATGCCCAATGACGAAGTGCGCTTAGGCGATCAGCTTTTGCGCGGCGAGCAATTGCAATATCTGTTGTTGAATAAACCAAAAGGATATATCACCACAACGGATGATCCCCAAGAGCGCAAGACAGTGATGTTGATTGTGGAAAAGGCTTGTAACGAACGCATTTATCCTGTCGGCAGATTGGATAAAAACACTACGGGTTTGTTGTTGTTTACCAATGATGGCGACTTAGCCAAAAAGCTTACGCATCCGAAACATCGGATTGAAAAGGTGTATCATGTGGAGTTGGATAGAGTTTTGACGAGCACAGATATGCAAAAAATAGCTGACGGTATGGAGCTCGAAGATGGATTTATTCAGGTGGACGGTATTGCTTATGGGGAAACGAAAAAGGAGTGTGGCATCGAACTTCATTCCGGGAAGAATCGAATTGTCAGACGCATCTTCGAAAGCCTTGGCTATGATGTGGTGAAACTCGACAGGGTGGTGTTTGCAGGATTAACCAAGAAAGAATTGCCACGCGGCAAGTTTAGATTCTTAAGTGAAGCTGAAGTAAACATCTTGCGAAGGA
>CAIOJS010000069.1 GCA_903858655.1 uncultured bacterium
AATTTTTGTTATAGCGCAAGTTTAACTGCAACTACAGGAAATTGTATTTCTATAGGCAGTTGTTCAACATCAAATGATATGTTGTGTGATTTATCTGATCCTGCAAAAGGGGATGATTATTGTAGAACTACTATATTTGCTCGGTCAGGTCTTAATGAAGATAAATATTTTGCATTCTGTCAAGATACATATGGGACACAAGGTGTCTGTCTTCCAGCCAGTCAGAGGTCTGATTGTGGGCTCTATTGTACTAGAGATGCATGGTGTATGCCAGGATTTGTTTGTCAAGGAATGACACCAAATGAATTTGGGGGCTGTTATAGGCCAGATGGAACTTGTCCTACAACAACTACAACTACATTGCCTAAAAATAGGAAGTGTACATACAATTCTCAAAATTGTCAGAATTCACAAGTTTATACTGTCGGCGGTACATCTAAGAAATATTTACACAGCTCAAACAGGCGACAGTGCTTATGTTTGGAATATTTTCAGTGGTGGCACTATCACTGCCGGAACTAGCACAAATGCAATCACGGTCACTTGGAATGTAGCAGGAAATCAAACGGTCAGTGTTAGCTATGTTGACCCAAATGGTTGCAATTCAACCACCACAAATTACACGGTTTTAGTAAATAATTGTAACGCAGATTTAAGTGTTGTCAAAACTGTAGATAATCCACATCCTCTTATCGGACATAGCGTAGTATTCACAATTGTTGCAACCAACAATGGTCCGTATGATGCAACTGGAGTGACTGTTACCGATCTATTACAAACCGGATATACATATGTTTCATCAACAACATCCGCCGGGACTTATGTTCCTTCAACAGGCATTTGGACTATTGGCAACCTGAACAATGGCGCATCAGAAACATTAATAATAACTGCATTGGTTAACTCATCTGGAACTTATGTTAATACTGCAACCATTATTGGCAACCAACCCGATGACAATAGCATGAATGATGTTTCTGTTGTTGAACCATCTCCCACTGATTTCTTTATACCTGAAGGATATTCACCAAATGGTGATGGAGTCAATGATATGTTTGTAATCCGTGGCATTGATTTCTATACCGATAACTCAATTGTAATCTTCAATCGTTGGGGAAACAAAGTATTCGAAGCTAGTCCATATCAAAACACATGGAATGGCAAATCAACCATGGGATTAAGAATTGGAGGCGATGAGCTCCCTGTAGGCACCTATTTCTATCTACTTGATTTGGGTGATGGCTCAGATATAATCAAAGGAACTATTTATCTAAACAGATAAGTTGCAAAAAAGCATATAAACAATAAAATAATTATAAAATGAAAACTTTAAAAACAATAATATTAGTAATGGCTCTGACCATAGTGAGTCTAGTTGTCAACGCACAGCAATCACCAATGTACACGCATTACATGTATAACACATTAGCAGTAAATCCTGCTTATGCCGGAAGCAGAGATGCATTAACCATAACCGCTCTCCATCGTTCCCAATGGGTTGGGTTCAAAGGAGCGCCTTCAACGCAGACATTAACCTTACATACACCCTTGGTAAATCAACACATTGGATTGGGGTTATCAGTCTTAAATGACAAAATTGGACCAAGTAATAACACATCAATTTTTGTAGATTTTGCTTATATCATGAAACTAAATGCAAAAAGTAAACTAGCTCTTGGTGTTAGTGCAGGCATGAATATTTTTCAAGCGCAGCTTAGCACACTACATGTAGATCAAGAAAATGATCCCGTTTACCTATCTAACATCAATAATCGTATAACTCCGAACTTCGGCTTTGGCGCATATTATTATAGAGAGCACTTCTATGCAGGCATTTCAGTCCCGGCATTACTACAAAACAGCTATTCTGTTGCTAAAATGCTCGACGGCACTTCCATGATTGGAAAAGAAAAAAGGCATTATTTCTTCATAGCAGGTGCTATGATAAATATGGCTCCAAACTTGGCTTTCAAACCAACCATGCTACTTAAGGTTACACCAGCCGCACCCATTGAAGCTGACATTACCGCATCATTTGTTATTATGAAAAAATTGTTAGTGGGCGTAATGTTCCGCACGGGTGATGCTGTTGGTGGTTTGGTTGGATTAGATATAACTGATCAATTACACATAGGATACTCTTTTGATTGGTCCTACGGTCTAAAAACATCTAAATACAATTATGGCAGTCATGAACTTGTGCTACGTTACGATTTTATTTTCCCAAGTCAAAAACAAATATATTCACCTAGAAATTTCTAAATTTCAACAAACTAAAATATCATGAAAAAACTAATCTTTCCTTTAATCATAATTATTGCCTTTAGCATTAATGTCGCTGCTCAGCTAAAGTCTCAAGCAGAATTGACCGGCAATAAGTATGTCTTCAATTACTCTTTCAACAAAGCAATTGATTCATACACTCACACCAAAGTTTTATCCACGGATGGGCAACGTTTGTTGGCTATGAGCTATCATAAAATCAACCTAGATACTTTAGCAGAACAGGCTTATGCAAAACTAATCAAACAATCAGGCGGAATCTTCCCCGAAGATTACTATAACTACGCTATGATGCTTAAAATAAATGGCAAATACAATCAATCTAATATATGGATGGATAAATTTGTAGAACTTAAACCTGCCGACCTACGTGCAAAAGATTATAAAGCACACAAAGCTGATTTGCCATATCTAACAGCAGATAATGGACATTATAAAATCGAATATTTAAAAATAAACAGCAATGCCGATGATTTCGGAACATGCTTTTATAACAATGAAATCGTTTTCGTTTCGAGCAAGATGACCACAAATTTAATTGTTCGTAAATACAATTGGAATCAAAAACCATTTTGGAATATGTATGTTTCTGAAATAGATGGTTCGCAATTAAAAACCAAAAGCGATACTAGATAAAAAATTCAGAACCCGACTCCACGATGGTCCTGCTTGTTTTGCCTTAAACAATACCGTAATGGCATTCACTAGAAACAATCAACATGATAACTCAAAAGATAGAATCGTTGAACTTCAAATATTCTTGACCAAAACTGTGGATGGAAAATGGTTAAAACCAACACCATTTATCTATAACAATCCAAGTTATTCAGTTGGGCAACCATTTCTTACTGCAGATGGAAACACTATGTATTTCGCTAGTAATATGCCTGGAGGATTTGGTGGTGTAGATATCTATCGCGTCACAAAAAATGAAGCAGGCGAATGGAGCAACCTCCAAAATCTTGGAAATAAAATTAATACCGAAGGCGACGAGATGTATCCTTTTGTTGAAGAAAACAACAACATGTTTTATTTCTCATCCAACGGACACTATGGTTTGGGTGGTTTAGATATCTTTATAAGTCCGATGCAGGGCACAAGCTTTGGCAATGCATACAACGCAGGTGTGCCATTAAATTCTCAATACGACGACTTTTCTGCCATTGTAAACGAAAAAACCGGCAAAGGATATTTTTCATCCAACAGACCTAGTGGAGATGGGGGTGATGATATTTATTCTTTCAATGTGATGCAAAAACTAAATCCCAAGGAAGATGCCAAAGTGTTATTTTCAGTAGTAGCTCCCGAAAACATTCCTTACGAGCGCAAAGTCAGAGAATATTTCCCATTGCGCAACTATGTATTCTTCGATTTAGCTTCTACGGAAATCCCCGATCGCTACGTATTGCTCAACAAAGATCAAGTAAAAGACTTCAAAGAAGACCAATTGGAAGTCTTCATTCCTAAAAACCTATCAGGTCGTTCCAAACGCCAAATGACGGTATATTATAACATCTTGAACATCCTAGGTGACCGCATGCAGAAAAATCCTACGGCAACCATCACTTTAGTGGGATCATCCGAGAAAGGTCCTGAAGATGCACGTTTAATGACTGAATCTGTCAAAACATATCTCGCCGACATCTTCGGAATCACTGCCACGAGAATTGCTATCGAAGGAAGATTCCTACCGAAACTCCCTTCCGAACAAGGTGATAAAACAAATGACCTTGCACTCAAACATGAAGGCGATCGCCGTGTATCAATCGAAAGTAGCTCACCATTGTTGTTGATGGAATTCCAAAGTGGTCCGGAAGCTCCGCTCAAACCGGTCGAAATTGTAAGTGGTGCAGGTGCACCGCTTGATAGCTATGTTTCTTTCAACGTAAATGACTCGTCAAAAACATTCGATTCATGGTCTTTAGATGTCACGGATAAAAACGATATAACTCAACATTTCGGACCCTACACCAATGAACAAGCAAGCATTCCCGGCAAAACTATTTTAGGAAATCGTTCGGAAGAAACTTTCAATTTTAAAATGATAGGTGAAACCAAAAAGGGTATGAAGGTAACCATAGATACAACTGTGCATATAGCGCTTTGGGCTCCTCCAAAAACCATAGAGGAAATTAGATTCAGCATCATCTACGAATTTAATGACTCGAAGGCAATCAATATTTACGAAAAGTATCTCACCGATATTGTTATCCCTAAGATACCTTTAAATAGTAAAGTTCTCATCCATGGCTACACAGATATTATTGGTGAAGAAGCCTACAACAAAACCCTATCCCTACAACGTGCTGACGATGCTTTGAACATACTGAAAAAAGGCATGGCTAAAGCAGGTCGCAGCGATGTAACCTTTGAAGTGTTTGGATTTGGCGAAGATACCATGTTGGCACAGTTCGATAACGTGTATCCTGAACAAAGGTTCTATAATCGTTCCGTTGTCATAGATATTATTCCGCAAGAAGCAGTATTAACCATTAAATAATCATCTTTAAAACCAAAGAAGCTGCCTGAAATAAACATCAGGCAGTTTTTTTATCCCAGATTCCGCAATAGAAAATAAATGATTATTTTTGCTTCAAA
>CAIOJS010000070.1 GCA_903858655.1 uncultured bacterium
ATATTTCGCCCCGATGGGGCTTACATCCGATGATGATGAATTTTGCTACCGATATGCTGTCCCTACGGGACAAGAAATAGCTGAAAAGCCTTAATCCCGTAGGGATTTCATATCGGTAGAAAAAAAAAGACGTGTTGAATTTAAGTCCCTTTAGGGACGGAATAAAGCTGCGTTGAATTACAATTATAGGATGTTGTATCTAAAAAAGTTTTACCTTTATCGCCAAAATTAATCGAAAATTACTATTTTTGTACCTATGATACAGAATAAAAAAGTTGTAGTAGTTATGCCGGCTTATAATGCCGAAAAAACGTTGGAGAGCACCTATCTGGAAATCCCCATGGATATTGTGGACGATGTGATTGTGGTGGACGATTGCAGTTTGGACCGCACTGTGGAGAAAGCGCATGAGCTGGGCATCAAACATGTGATACGCCACGAGCGCAACACAGGCTATGGCGGAAATCAAAAGACATGCTACCAATATGCCCTCAGATTGGGCGCCGACATCGTGGTGATGGTTCATCCCGATTATCAATATACGCCCAAGTTGATTCCCTCTATGGTTTATTTGATTGCCAACGATTTATATCCTGTGGCGTTGGGTTCGCGGATATTGGGCAAAGGGGCGCTACGCGGTGGCATGCCCTACTATAAATATGTGTTTAATCGCTTTTTAACTTTGTCGCAGAATCTTTTGATGGGGCAAAAACTCTCGGAATATCACACGGGCTATCGCGCTTTTTCGAAAGAGGTGTTGCAACATATTAATTTTGCTGCCAACTCCGACGATTTTGTGTTCGATAATCAAATGCTGGCTCAGATTTTTTTCGCAGGATACGAAATCGCGGAAGTTACCTGTCCTACCAAATATTTCACCGACGCATCATCCATCAACTTCCGCCGTAGCGTGAAATATGGCATGGGCGTGTTGACCACTTCTTTGAAATATCGCCTGCAAAAGATGCATCTGGCACGATATGCTATCTTTGATAAACGATAAGATGCAACATTCGGATAAAAATAATCATAGCTGTACGTTCTGCGCTTCTCGCGACAGCGACACTTTTTGCGAGACGCGCGATATTTTCGATACCACCTACACGATTCAGCACTGCCTGAGCTGCGGATGTTTTTATCTGTCGCCATTTCCGACGGAGGAGCAGTTGCGGCAGGCGTACGACACCTCTTATTATGGCGAGACTGAACAGAAATTCAGTTTCACGATAGTAGAAAAAGCGGTGGACTATTTTCGCCAAGAGCGTGCCCGCAAGATAGTGAAGATGCTGCCCATGGGCGCACGCCTGTTGGACATCGGATGTGGCAACGGGGATTTCCTGCGCTACGTTTCGCTCTGCGGAAATTATGAGTTGTATGGCATTGAGCGCGACGAAACGGCTGCCCGAAGAGCTTCCGCCAAGGCAAATATCCATCTGCAAACCACCGCATTGATGGATGGCGATTTCGAGGAGAACAGCTTTGATGCTATCACACTTTTTCATGTGTTTGAACACCTGAGCGCACCCGCAGAAACCCTGCGCATCATCCAAAAGATATTGAAACCCGAGGGTGTTTTGATTCTTTCGATGCCCAACATCGGCAGTTGGCAGGCACGGATATTTCGTGGGAAATGGCTCCATCTGGACCCCCCACGCCATCTGCTGTTTTTTGAGCCGAAGACGTTTACGGCTTTAATGGGCAAACGCAGCTTCGCCCTGCGAAAAACTTCTTATGTCTCTGTGGAGCAAAATCCTTTCGGTTTGGTGCAGAGTTTGCTCAATGTGGCGAGCAAACGGCGGGAGGTGCTTTTCGAACGGCTGAAAGGCAACCGAAATTATGCGCCCGAATATGGTGGATTTCGCGTACTTTTGCAGAAATGTTTTTTTGTGCTGCATTTTCCGCTCTTTGTGGTGACAGATATGGTGGCGGCGATGGCGGGCAAAAGCGCAACAGTTAAATTTTATTTTATAAACAAAAAATGATGCTCTACATTATAATAGGTATAACGGTTTTGATTTCGTTTCTGGCGATGAGCAATGGCGACCTGATGTTTCGCCTGCGGTTTAATCCCTATTTGGCGCTTCATTCCAAGCAATATTATCGCTTTTTCACTTACGGATTGGTGCACGCAGGATGGATGCATCTGGGAGTAAATATGTATGTGTTGTATTCCTTTGGCAATATGGTGTTGGCGACTTACGTGGATTTGTTCGACGCGAAAGGCTATTATTATTTCGGATTGTTGTATGTGGGCGCCATCTTGATGTCGGTGTTGCCGTCCTTTGGCAAGCACAAAAACGACCCGTATTATAATGCCGTAGGTGCTTCGGGGGCGGTGTCGGCGGTAGTGTTTGCGAGCATATTGTTTATGCCGCTGGGCAAAATATCCTTGATGTTTATCCCCATTGGCATTCCGTCGTTTATCTTTGGGATTTTATATTTGATTTATTCCGCCTATATGGGCAAACGCGGCAAAGACAACATCGGACACGATGCGCATTTTTGGGGAACGGTGTATGGAGTGGTTTTCACCATAGCGTTGGAGCCGAGGGTGGGAGCGTATTTTATTTATCAGGTCAGAACGTTTTTGGGGATGTAGTTCAGAGTTCATAGTTCGTAGCTCATAGTTGGGGGAATAGCCTCTACGAATTACGAATTTACGAATTACGAATGAGAGGCGGAGGTTCGTAGTTAAGTAGTTCGTAGTTCAGAGTTTTGGGTTTCAGCTTTGAATTTTTAGTTTTTAATGTTTCAAGATATATGTTACTGCTTACAAATTTTTTGTCACGCCAAAGAAATAACTGATGTTTAACCCTGCATTCCATAGATAGGCAGTCAAGGGCGTATTAATAATCTTCAAAACGCCATATTTAAAGGTTGGCTCAATTCGGAGGCTATTCCGATTGTTGATTTTTAAATCAATACCGACACTAAGCATAGGGGAAAGATTGAATTTGTTGAAGGTATAGTAGGTCGTTACATCCGTGTCTCTATTCCTTTTGCCATCCTCAGAAACAATGACCGTAGTGATACTTTTGTTGATATAAAAACTCGAAACAAAACCCACCGATGTGATGAAACGAACGCGCTTCTTGCCGAAACAGAAGTTCACCTTCAAAGGGATATCAAGGTAGTTATAGTTGTCGATAAATTTCAACCGTTTAATCGGCGAAGCATTGGAGTCAAAAATAAAACCATGCCTTGCATCTATTGCATCACCAAACGTGATTTCACTGCCTTGCTGAACTGTTCTATATCCTTTATTTGAATATTGAATTCCACTTTCCAAAGAAATACATTTGGTGAATTGATAGCAAACATTCAACCCAACAGTATAGCCTATCTTAGGTTCCTCGTATTTATTTCTATTGTTTACTAAAAAAATACCCAAATCAGTTTGAATGCCGCCAACTAAGGTTCGATAACAATAATCGGGAGAGAAATTCACTCCAAGCTGCAAACGTCGAAAGCCTGTAAGTGAAGTTTTCTTAGGCGTATCTTGAGCAGATACTATCCCGATACTACCAAAAATTATCAGCAATATCAACAAATTTTGTCGCAACAATGACGCAGATTTTTTCATACTTCCTAATGATTTACCTATAAATAGAAATTAGGCAGCTATTATTCAGCTATGATATTTTCCTTAGCTAGCTTTTCCTTCTTCCTTTGAATCAAGATATAAATGATAGGCAAAATCCCGCAGGTATTGATAAAAGCAATACACAGAAACCACGCCAAATGGTTGTTGCGAGCCGATTTCCATAGTCCGATGGTTTTCCAGACCACATCCCAAATGAGAAGAATAATAAATACGGGGAGAAAGCACACGAGCATTTCGTGGCACTGTTCAATGTTACACATAATGATTTTTGATTTAAGATTTATGATTTATGAATTGTGATACAAAGGTACGAAAAATTTATATATGACTACTAAAAATTTTATGTCCTATATATATAAGGTATAATAAAAAATCTCTGTGAGCCTCTGTTTCCCCTGTGCATCTCTGTGGAACAAAAGAGTTACACGGAGATTCACAGAGATAGGGGAGATGCACGGAGATGTTTTTATTTTCTACAAAAAAAAACTTCCAAAGAAAAAATATCCTTTGGAAGTTTTCCATACATATCTATATATATTATAAAATACGTGCTTCAGCTTTGCCCTCAAAATCGGTTTCGTTCCAAAAAATAAGCAGCGTATTGTTGGGAGCACCCGTTTGGGAGCCTTGAATTATCATTTTTGCATTGCCCGCAAGGGTATAAATCACTCCTGAAGGAGCATCATAGAGATTTGAACCAAAGAAGAACTTCAAAACACGTCCTGTTTTGTTGCTAATTTTCATCACATCTTCCACTGTAAAATGTATGCCGGATGCTTTTTTGCTTTGTGGTGCTATCACTGATTCGTGCACATGGCTCACGAAATTGACGATAGTTTGGTCATAAAAGTCCAACATTCGTACAGGATTTGAAGCATATTCTGCCAAAATGATGTGCATATTTTTGAACAACTGCGTCCAAAGCGGACCATATTGTTGGTCCAATTCAGTTGAGGTGCTATCCACCAAACCTTTTTTTCCTTCTTGTTCGTTCACCAAATCTGTGAAATCGTCACGAATCGCGGTGAAATCAACTTCCCATGTTGCGCCAATGTCCGTTGCATACAGATGACATTTTGCGATAACGCGATTCATCTTCAACAAAGCATTCGACAAGTTAATGTTATGATATTCACTCAATCCGTAAGGATAAAATTCTGCATACTCCGTAGTATTTTTTTTGTATTTCACTAAAACGGAAGGTTCCAAATCAATCACTTTATTGAGGAAATCGTGTATTTTGCTGTTTACTTTTCCGGTATCTGCTACGCGATCTAAAAAAGCGGTATCGTGCTGTTCCAATTTTCCAAAAAACTGATTATAAAGCACTCCGGTTTCGGAAATGATAGTGGCGAAATGCGGATTTGCTGCTGAAACCATTCTTTGCGTGTGGTCGTTCAAAAACTTTTGAACACGCTCCCTAGCAACATTTATAGTGTTGAAAGGATTCTCGGCATGTGGTTCAAGTTGATTCATACAAATATTTTTATTGATTTATGAGCACAAAGATATGAAAAATATTAATACCAAGAACTATTTTATTTATTTTTC
>CAIOJS010000071.1 GCA_903858655.1 uncultured bacterium
ATATAGAAGTTAGCTTATAAAATTATTCAATGAGTTTCTAACGATAGAAACTGCCTCCGAAAGTTGTATAGATGGGTTGCTAACGTTAGAAACTATCCCCAACAGTTGTATTGAGGGGTTACTAACGTTAGAAATGCTTCCCGACAGTTGTATAGACGAGTTTCTAACGTTAGAAACTACCCTCGAAAGTTGTATAGATGGGTTACTAACATTAGAAACTGTCCTAGACAGTTGTATGGATGGGTTTCTAAGGAGGGGGATGCTCCTATACAGTTGTAGTTAGACGTTTCTAATGATAGGAATGTCTCCAGACAATTTTTGCTACGTGTTTGTATCAAGAAATATAGGCATAATAAATCCTTTTATTTTTCTATACCTGTTTTATATAGGCATAGGGAGTTTGGTTTGTTTGTTTGGCTGAAAAGGCGAGGGGTTTGCAAGTTGGCACGCACGCCAGGGATTGAAGCGAATAGCCCACAGCGCCGCTTCTTCGCGGCGCGAGGACTAGCAGCGGAAAGCCCGACCCCGACAATTTCTTGTCGGGATGGCGCCCAAATAAAAAGTATTATCCTCCGGGATGGCAAAGCTTTCGAAGTAAGGAATGCCATCAAGGCAGCACCACTTCAAGGATATGTTTTTCGCAAAGCGATAGGCTGCTATCCACATAAAAGAAAGCATACTTCTCCCAAAGTACTTTAAGTACTTGAAGTACTTTAGCGCACTTTAGGCACTTCTCCATCCAAGGGAATCGGGTGCTTATAAAAAGATAAACAAAGCCACTACGACGATAGCACAAGCTACGACCACAGCAATGGTTTTGTTGTCTTTTTGGAACTTGGATTTGCAATAGGCTATGCGCTCGGTTGCGGTGCTGTCATAGGGTTTCAGGAGCAAAGCCTGTTGAAACCTTTTGATTGCATAGAGATACAATTCTATTTTTACATAGTCGTTGCCTTCCCGCATGAAGTCGTTAAAGGCTTTCGTTTCGGGGTCTAAATGTTCGTCATGATTTGAATGTGTTGCCATATTAAAGTGTATTATTTGAGAGTACAAAGGTAATTGTTTTTTGCGCTTGTATGCGCACTTCGTGTCCTTGTTTTTTTCCGGGCTTCCATCGGGGCATCATGCGCATCACACGCAAAGCCTCTTCATCGCATCCTGCGCCAATGCCTTGCACTATTTTGATGTCGGATAAAGTGCCATTTTTTTCTATCACAAAATAAACATACACCCTGCCTTCTATGCTATGTTGGCGCGCCGTTAGCGGATAGCGGATGTTATGTCGCAGGAAGTTGTTGAAGGCTTCCTCGCCCCCCGGGAATTGGGGCATTTCTTGCACGTAGGTATAAATGGCGTCGTCGGAAGCGCCTTGTCCGTCTAAGACGCCATGACTTGAGCCGTTCGCACTGGTTCCGTTGTTGGACGAGTCGGCATTGGCAGCGTCGTCATCGGTTTTTTGGACGGTTTCTTCGTCCACATTGGTGACGATTTGTGGTACGACGAATTTGGCTTTTGCAATCAAACGTTGCAATTCGGGCAAGACGTCGGGGTCTTTTTCCATTTGGTCTGTTGGGGAAGATATATATACGTCGGATAAATATTGATTGTTCATAGCATCTTTTTCATCGGAATGCATCATCAATAAAGGCAAAATCGCGATGAACACGAAAGCCGAAACGGCAATGATGACGGCATAAAACAGGTATTTCCGATAGCTGCGGCGCATAATAAAGGCGCCGTAATCTTTATTACGGTTTGAAAATATTACCTCATTATATTGGTCTGTTCTATTCATGTGAAATCATTAAGCCATTGCAGGGCAAAATCTATACCAATAACGTCAAGCAGCTAAATTTATGATATAAGATAGGGTGAAAAAAAAGCTCCGACTGGATGCCGGAGCTTTGATGAAAGTTTTCCAAAGCCATTAAGCGCCCACATGAGCCTGATAGGCATCTGCACGCATCAAGCCATCCAATTCAGCAGGATTGCTCATCTTAATTTTAATAATCCAACCGTCGCCATAAGGGTCTTTGTTGATGGTTTCGGGATTCGCTTCAAGCAAGTCGTTGTAAGCTAAAATTTCGCCACCTATGGGTAAATAAATGTCGGAAACGGTTTTCACGGCTTCGATGGTACCAAAAGTTTCGCCTTTCCCCAAGGTTTCGCCGACGGTATCCACTTCAACAAAAACGATGTCACCCAATTCGTGCTGAGCAAAATCAGTTACGCCTACATAGGCTTCATTGCCTTCCACTCTAACCCATTCGTGGGATTCGGTGTAAAATAAATTATCTGCTATTTTCATATCTTATGTGGTTTTATAATTTTTGTCAAAAATACATTTTTTTATAAACATACAAGGATTTTTTTTTATTGTGCGAGTGTAAATCGCAAACTTATTCCGGCGTTTATGTTCGAATTGGGATATTGTGACGACACATAAGGTTTGTTGATGATATGGTCGTAGAAGGCGCGGACGTTGAATTTCTCGCTAATCTGATAGTCGGCAGATATGTTGATTGACATGATTTGACCTCCGGCAGAAACCTGATCCATGTTTTCAACCAATTTTCGTAATGTGGTTTTATTTTGACGTATCGAAAAGTCGGCTTTCAAATTCAAATCGCTCTTTATGGGCTTCAATTTGCCGCCTATTTTCAACGAGAAGGATACATCTTTGATACGATAACCGGCGCCTATCACATATTCGTTGGTCATAATTTCGGTCAACTGATTGTTGGCAAAACTCAATCCTAAATTTCGTGATTTTTTCCATTCAAACTTAAACAATAAGCTATTCGACATCGTCATATCAAAGCCAATGAGCGGACTGAATTGTTCGGTGATAGAAACTTGTCCGATTTCCTTGCCTGATAAGAAATTGCCGATTTGGTCGCGGACAAAAGCAAAGCCATCATCGGTTTCTTTGTAGCGAACATTCGTGGTATAAGAGCCAACATTATAGGTGGCACGATAAGTATGGCTCACGGTGACCGATTTAAAATAGCGTTTGATGAAACCAATTTTGGTCAAACCGTTGTAGGTGATTCTCCAGTTTGGCAACGGGATGGCTTTCAAAATCTTTTCGGAGAAAGGTGTTAAGGACACTTTGTCGGGACTCTTTCCCAAATAGGCAGCCAAGAAAGCAGGAATAAGCACGTCCTGCGAAGTTGGACCATATCCGTCGGGGAATCCTGTGGAATCAATGATTTGTCCGGAAGATTTTGGGTTTTGTGCCGCCAAACGTTTGGCAATGGTCAAACGATATTCTTTAAATTTGTTGAAGATACTCGACGAATTGTCTTTATTGTCTCCTTTGAAAGCCGTAGCCCATCCAATCACGGTGGTACTGAAGTTGCCTGTTTCCACCAAAGCGAAGGGATCGCTATGTTGATTATCGCCCAAATAGCGGTAGTAGGCTTGATTCTGCATCGCGAAATTGGTGTTTCCCGTCACGTCTATCTTTAAACCGCTCAGGGGTTCTAAAGAAATTTGTGCGTTCAGCACTTTGGTCTGCTTAATAGCGAAAGGTGTGTTCAAAGTGGTGTCGCGAGAAATCCATCCTTTCTGAAAAGCTTTACTGAGGATATCGCCTGTCGTGCCAAACATATCGCCCGGGCTTCCAAACACAAAGCCAAAGGTAGGCGCATTATCATTCCAATCCATCCCTAAAGCCACGGGTTTGTGCATAAATCCAGGCAGCGAGCGTCCGTTGCTTTCTTGATAGGAGATATTCACGGTTTTAATACTCATCAACAAACTTAGGGTATTGTCCAGAATTTCTTTGAACACATTCACCTTTGGCTTAATCGAATCTTGCTTTTCCGAAGGCATGTTCGTCTTGGGTTTCTTTGTATCTTGTATGCCTTTACGCTTATCGTTGATTTTTTTCAGATATCCGATTTTGTTATACAGATTGGTGAAATTACCCGTGAGATTCAATTGCTCGGTATTCGAATTTTCGATAGTATTGCCCAATGGGTTTTCCACTATAGTTCCCAAATCGTTGGCTGATAATGGAAGGGCTTGCCAATTATAGGTGCCACCGTAGCGTGCTGTCAGGTTCAACCAATTGAATGCCGGAATTTTGTTTATCGGGACAGTATAATTGATGTCAACCGTTTGGGTATAATTGGTCATACGTCCGAAGTTCAACACATTTTTCCAAATAGAGTCTTTTTTCGCCTTATAATCGGGGAGGCTTTTATCAATTTTTCCGGGGGGTTCGTCCACCAATGCCGTGGCATGGGCTTGATAATCGAGTTTCAGACTTTGTGTCAAATCCCATTTCAAGCCATAGTCGCGTGTCCAGCCAAAACGTTTGATATACGTAGGTTCAAGGATGATGAGGGCATTGGTTTTATTGCGCATCATGTTTTCCTGAAATTGCTTATTCAAATCTGTTCGGAACGATAACATTTTAGGCATATAAAAGAAGTTGAAATCTTTCAGAATACGCAACCATTTTGATTTTGAAATAAGTTTCCATTTATCGAACGGTCGCACGGCTTTGGGTGCTGTGCTAAAGTTATAGCCCAAACCTCCCATGTGAGTGGTTCTGCGGTCGTATTCAATGTCAACATTTCGGTGGAATAATTCGGTGTAAGCATAAGTAAAGTCGAAGTTTTCCAAATCATAAATATGGCTTTTGGCGGTAGCGCCCATCTTGGTTTTGCGCACATTCATGAAGTTTAAACTCTTTCTGGTGGTGACATCCTGCGTGATTTTCTTGATAGAATCCCGCTCGTGTTGACTGCCGAAAGTCTTGAGGTCTTCGCGATATAATACATCGGGATTAATAGGGTCGTATTCGGGTGTACTTCTCAGTTCAGAATAATCAAAATGCATAGGAATCTTCACACCCCATTTCTCAGGGAAGAATTTGCCAAGTTCCAAATTGGTGGCAATATCATAAGAAGTGATAGTTTCTTTTTGCAACTGGTTAACTTTTTTGTCAATGCTTCCAAAACCGGGCGTGCTGATAGCTCCGGCAACGCTGATGTTACCAAAATCTGCAAGGTTTGCAGCTATACGTCCTGTGGCAGCCCAACCACCACTTTGGTTAAAGTCAGTTAATCGCAATTCATCAACCCAAATTTCAGCACATTTATCTTTCCCATCATCATTAGGGTCGCTACCATTTCGTTTGGGATTCCGAACGCCAATCATAATTACCTTAACATCGCTAATACTTGGATTTCCTATAATGGAGATGGTATTCCCTTTGCTGTCTTTACTCACAAAAGGCAATGATAAAGAAACACCTGAACCGGGCTCTCTCAATTGAATATTTCGAGTTTCCTTGGCTTTCACCAATTCGTCAAGCGTAATTTCCATACGATTATTAGGGGGCCAAATACTTTCCGGATCGCTGGTAAACCAAGGAGAAATTTCCAAAGGTATTTCATATTCGTAATAATTACTCTTGAAGTCAGAACCCAAACGAATAAATACTTTTAAATCGCCGGTCTGTAAAGAATTTTGGTTTGCAGAAGCCTCTCCATGCACGTACATCTTTAAGGTTTTAAAACGACGCATATCGAAATCGCAGGTTTTGTAAACAGCACGAGCATCACCATCCATCAAATTGCAAACATTCATCGAAAGGGATTGTTCGTTTAATTGCTGCAAAGTGGTGCTTGAATAATTTGTTTCACGTTCAATGCCGGGCGGTATCACATAATTGATGGGCGAACGCTGACCATTTTCTTCAAGGCTAACGGCGGATACATCGAAAGTAGTAGTAGTTTGATCATCATTGGGAATGTATTCACCGGGTCCCAACAATGAGTAATTATAGCGACGCCAATCTCCACGTACCAAATCAAATGTCGCAAATCTACAAATAAGAGAATCGCTTACACCTTTAAAGAATACTCTGATAAAACGAATAGATTTGAAATCCTGAATGCCACCAACAATTTTATCGGGCGATTGAACAGGCACCTTAAATTGATACCAACGAACCGTACCCGAAGTGCCGTTTGGAAGCGAACCAGTGGTGGCATCCAACACATCGGTGATATAGTTCTGCCCAACTACCATTTTGCTTGGCGTTAAATCAATTTTGTATTGGAAATATCGTTCACTTTCACTCAAGGTATTATCACGATTGATATCTTCCCCATCAGGAATGGTAGTAGCTTGCATCGAATAATTTACTCCGTATTTATCTTGCGTTTGCTTATCGGTAGGTGAGTTTCCTTCTGTGTTATTGTAGTTTTTATATCGTTGTAGAATGGTTTTACTTTGTGAATCAAAATCTGGATTACGGAAATAGTAGAAATCATCTCCCGAAGGGTCGGCATTAGCATTGGCAGCAGCCTGCGAACCCGGAAAAGCAGTCATCACACTAGTAACATAATTACTAAAATAATTACGTTCATTGGCATCACTCAATCCGTCGAGACCAACATCTTGATTTGGACGAGACGATTCATTATTATCAAAAGAGTTTGTCAGTGGTTGGGAAGTAGGAACCAATCCCCACATGGTTGTATCAACAACTCCAGTCGTGTCACCATTTGGTGGCAGACCATTTTCTATACTTTTACGAGAATCTCTCAACACATCTTCCGAAACATCTCCTAAGTTAATATACATTTGCCCACCGGGGGTTGCAGTGTTATATACAAAGGGATCCATCATCCAAAATTCGATATATTCGATATTGGTTTCTTCAAAATCCGTTGACTCTATTCTTCGCATCATGCCTGCCCAACGAGAATCAGGAGCAGCAAGAGTACCATCAGCATTTAAACCTGCCGAATAACTGGAAGGATTCACATCATAATTATATTGACCTCTTTCTTTGGGATAATATGCCATATTCAATACAGCAATGTTGGAAACAGTTCCATCCACAGGTTGCCTGTTGGGGAAAACTTCTTGTTCAAACACTTCACGAACATAATGGTTTGAAAGATCATCCTTCGAAATATTGGGAGGCGTTTGATTGTTATTTCTAAAAAATACCGAAGGATCTATAACATACCAAGCAAGTTTTGCTCTATTTTTATTGAATGCAAGTCTGCTGTTAATGGCTGCTTCGGGAAACAAGTCTGGTTGTCCTTGTGGTGTGCTTGCCATAAACCAGCTTCCCACATTCTTCAGGTCAATGGTTGATTTGCTACTTTCAAAATCATCAATATAGGTAGTTCCTGTTTTGCCAATAGCTTTGGAGTGACCGGGCAAAAGATTGGCAAACTCACCATTGATGGTAATGGATGAAGGGGCTTTGGTTTGAATCAGAGGAATCATATCCACCAGTTTTGTCAACCAACGCGCATCGGTGGAATAGGCACCATCCATGCCCCATATAGTGTTCGAAATCGGTTCGTCTCCGTAATTTACTTTTTGCGTCAAAGGTTTTTCCGTCAGATTTAATACCGTTCCACCTACGTTAAAGTTTTTGTTTATCATATAATCCACACGCAAACCCATCAGTGTTTTCGTTTGAATATTAAACATGCTGTTATTTTCCAAAGAAATATTAATAGGAGTTCCCGAATTCAAAATCCCTTCATTAATAATCTTAACCCGACCTAGTGTGTAATCCACGGTATAATCTACATTTTCGGTGAGAGGAATACCGCCAGCCGTAACTTTTACAGAACCTTGAGGAACGTTCATAGCTCCCAAGGGGATTTCAGCCCCTGAGGCTGATTTATAAAATCCTTGTAGGGCGAATTTATTTTTATCAGGATACTGTTGTGCTCCTGTTTTTGTCATGGTATAAAGTGAATCATAGCAATACTTATCTGCTATAGGATTCAAACTCGGGTCGGTGCCAATTATGGCTTTTCGCAGGGCGCTTCCAAAAGGCTCTAAAACGGGGAAGAATATTCTGCCGTTGGAAGCTTGAATAAGTCCTCCCTGGGTGGATGCATTTCCAATAAAGTCGAACACCCCATCAGGAATAGGGTTCTGATTCATGTCTAAACGATCGCAACCCAACACACGAATCAGGGGCTCTCCATTCGCATTACCTTCGGTGATATAACCCATTGGGATACCTTGATCTTCGCCGGAATACAATACATTTAAACGGAAATCTTCAGGATTGATTTGGTAGCCTCCAATGGAATACACGTTTTTCATCATTAGATTCCATAAAGGAACTTTGGTGTTGAGCGAGGTGCTTTTAATCAATTTCACCATAAGACAATTCGGGGCACTTATACCCGAATTGGTAAGCTCTCCAACTTGATACACTGTTGTATCGCCCACTATGGTATATTGATAAGCAACCGCCAATACTTGATCGGAATTCAACGAAGTGTTTATGGAAATAAATCCAAGCTTATTATTAAAAGTATATTCTGAAGGTTGCAGTTTGCGGGCAAGTTCCACCTTTTCGTAATCAACGCCTGACACCATGTGTGCATTAGTTAAATAATTATTTACTACATCTAAAGTCCGTATTGCAGATATGTTTAAATACGTAAACAGGTTGTTTGCCGTATTCCTTGGATAATTTCCAAGTCCCGAATTATGTATATAGGGATTATAAATTTTTTGAGCTTCACCTAAATCCTGAAAAGCAACGATATTACGATTATCTGTGGTTGCGGACCCCATGGTTGTTATCCATACTTCCAGATTGGTGATGTTGATGTTAGAGTTAACTATAGGAAGTTTCTTTAAAGCAGTTTCGTAATTATCACGAAAATATTGTGACAGAAAAAAGTGTCTGTTTTCTTCGTATTGATCGGCTTTTATATTGAATTCGCTGGTTTGAGCGCCCCCAGAAACGGTGATGTTTTGAGTAGTGCTTTTTTGTTGCGACCACAAAGCGGTCACGGTGGTCCTGCCAAATTTAAGTTTGGCTTTGATACCAAATAGGGATTGATTCCCGGTGATAAGCGTACTGTTCAACGGTAAAGAAACATCTCCGCCTTCTATCAATTGAATAATTTCATCTTCCTTGCCCTCGTATTTCAAATTCATTTTGTTTTCGAAATCGAAGGAGGATTCGGTGTTATAGTTTACGCCCAATTGAATCTTATCTCCAATCTTTGCAGTAACGTTCATTTGAATCTTTTCCTGAAAATCGAAATTGGTGGTTCGGCGTTGTTTCACATCGAGAGCGGGGTTGTTGGTTTTGGTGGATACCACACCAAAAATAAGTTCAGCAGAACCTGATGGGCGTATATCAATGGTGTTACCACCGAATATCTTGTCAAAAGCTTGTCCTCCGATATGGATTTTTGGAATGATGCTTCCATCACCTTTGGTCAAACGGTTGGCTTTGGTTTTTTCGCGCCAATATTTTTGCAACGCCTGATCCATATCATATTTTTGATATTCATCAAAGGACATATAGGTTGGGGTGCGATAGTCTATCGTGCCTGCTTTGTCGTTTAGTTGATATTCGTTGTTGTCAGGATTGTAAATCACTTCGGGTTTGATGTTCGAAGGGGTGTTGAGATATAGTCCGCCATCTTGTTGGTCGTCATAAGGATTCCCTGAATTGTCATTGAAAGGAAATGGCAAGATGGTGTCCTCCGGATTTGTATCGGGCGGGACACTCAGTTTATCGGTCATAAAACCGTAATTATGTTTTACATCAATTGTACTTGCCCATGCAATAGACAATATGCACGCTACGGCAAAAAATTGAATTATGTATTTGGTCAGTTTCAAACAGAAATCGGTTTTGTTCTACTTGTTTTATAATATTTTTAATGCTCTTTTTATTAAGTCTTCAACCGATCTAATGTCAGAATCTGATTTAATGATTTTATCAAGAGTTTTGTCGGCTATCGTTTTATTGAAGCCTAACATAACCAAACCTGATAACGCTTCTTCTTTATTTGTATTGTGTACATTTGATAGAATATCCTGCTGAATTGCAATTTTTGTATATTTGCTTTTTAAATCAATAATGATTTTTTGCGCGGTCTTAGATCCGATGCCTTTCACCCTTTCGAAGATCGTGACTTGACCGTTGGCAATAGCCGAAATCGCTTCATCGGTGGTGAGCGAAGAAAGTATCAAACGAGCCGTATTGGCTCCCACACCATTCACCGAAATCAAACTAATATACAAATCACGTTCTTCCGCAGACAAAAATCCATACAAGGTGACACCCACGGGCGTTGCCGCTTCGCTTTTGATAGCCATATACGTAAGCAAACGGCACACAGTTCCCAATTCGCCTAACTTGGAATAGGTGTTGAGGGAGATATGCATAAAATAGCCTATGCCACCGGTTTCGACGATGGCATAGGCAGGATTTTTCTCTATTAATTTACCTTCTATAAAATAAATCATGCTACAATTACAAAAAGGGACAACTTAGGAAACTTGTTGAATTGCCCACTCAATTGCATCTTGTAACATCACTTGTGGCGGTTGTTTTATAAAATCTTTGTCCACCATCGTTTGTGTCATAGCGCGTGCTGCGCTGATATCTTTTTCTGCTTTCGCAAAGGCTTCTTCGCGGGTTATATGGATACGTGCCACACCATCTTTGATAGCTTGCATTGCCACGTCGGCAGCTTCCTGAGGAAACACCGATGCTTCGTTCATGTTGGGAACGATATTTTCGGGGTCTATGCCTCTGCGTTCGGCATAATCTGCCAAGGAATGTGCAGCAGCTATTGCCATGTTGTCGGTGATTTTTTTAGCGCGAACCATCAAAGCACCTTTCAGGATGCCCGGGAAGCCGATAGAGTTATTCACCTGATTGGGGAAATCGCCGCGACCTGTGGCAACGATGAAAGCACCTGCTTCTTTGGCTGCATAAGGATATATTTCAGGAACAGGATTGGCACAAGCAAAAACAATAGATTTTTCAGCCATGCTACGAACCCATTCTTGTTTCACAGTTTCAGGTCCCGGAGTGGATAAGGATATCAATACATCGGCACCATTCATAGCTTCTTCTATGGTTTGTATTTTATCAGGATTTGTGGTTTCGCACAATTCCCATTTGCGATAGAAACGAGCATCTGCCTTGATGTCGGCACGGTCGCTGTGTAAGGAACCTTTGGTGTCAAACATCACGATTTTCTTTGGGTCGCCGCCATCGGTGATGATTAAACGGGCAATGGTAGTGTTGGAAGCACCTGCTCCAAACAGCACTATTTTTACATCTGAAATCTTTTTTCCTGCTAATTTCAACGCATTGATTAATCCTGCCAAGGTGACACACGCGGTGCCCTGTGCATCATCGTGCCAAACAGGAATGTCGCATTCTTCGCGAAGGACATCCAATACTTTGAAACAATTGGGTTGGGAAATATCTTCTAAATTAACAGCACCAAAGCTATGTTGTGCCATTTTCACAAATTGTATGATTTTATCAGGATCGTTTTCGCCCTTTTCGTTTTTACTATCTATGCACAAAGCCACGGCATCTATGCCTCCCAGATATTTCATCAGGAATGCTTTGCCTTCCATCACACCCAAACCACCCGAAGGTCCGCAATCGCCATCACCCAATACGCGGGTGGAATCGCTAACTACGGCAACAAAATTTCCACGATTGCTCAATACAAATGATGAATCCACATCGTCGCGAATGGTGGTAGAAACCTTAGAAACACCAGGGGTGTACCAAACATTAAACCAGTTGAAACCAATGACCGGTGCTTTCGGAATGGTTTGTATTTTCCCTTCATAAAATCGGTGAGCGCTGTCGGATAGTTTTTTTAGAAATAAAGTTTTCGCTTTCGCCACTTGCTCGGGCATGAAGCTTTCGGGAAATGCTTTGTTTAAGTTCTCAAGGTTTGTTTGAATTTTTTCCATGAATTTTAGTTTTTAAGTGAGACAATAAATTTGAACGTGTAAAATTACAGCTTTTTGATAAATGCAAACGGATTTTTTTTATTTTTCTTGCATATTATTTAAAAATAGGTGAAAAATAGGAATTGATATGTATGCGATAAGGTTTCTAAAGTTTTTTTATGAGTATGGAGAAAGGGGCTATAATGGAGGATGTATTAACTAAAAAAGTCATTTTGTATAATGGCGCTATTAAAGCAAATCAGCAGTATTAATCTCTTGTTCAATACGCCCTATCATTTCATTAATAGGTTCGAAAAGCGAATCAACAGCTATAGCATCATAATCATATAGGTTTTCATAATCTCCTTTTTGACGCCAATCATAAAGTTGAGCTAACAGTTTTCCGAATTTTTTATCGAGTTTGCCTGTCTTAATAAAATGGAGAGAAAATTGACTCTTCATGCCCGAATGGGAGTGAGAATAAATTTCATTCTTAACCAATAGTGCGTTTACGGCATAAAAAAGTGCATAATACAAACGATTTACTGCTGCATTATAATATTCATTTGCGGATAGCAACTGCGCTGCTTCAACCGTTTTATATGCAGTTTCTATGCGAAGTTTGCAATATTCGGTGCGTTCGTCAGGATTCATAAGGGTATTCCATAATGAATTACATTGTGATAGAAAGGCGTAATTTTCTGTTTGGTGTTCCAATCCAACTTTGAATACACAAATATCGAAAAAGGTTCGCCGGTTTCAAGTTCCAAATCATATAAATGGTCGCGGAAGACACTTTCTTTGTTGTTATCAATAGGATAATCGGTCAGCACCAAAATATCCCAATCGGAATCGCTACGTTCATCGCCACGGGCTCGCGAGCCATACAATATAATTTCGGCTTCCGGATCAATTTCTTTTATGTTCAAGCGGATGAGTTGGCTTATATGTTTCGTTTTGTTTTTCATAGTTTACAAAATTACAAAAAATACATGTAGGTTTGTCATGTTGATGGGAGAAAATTTTTCGCAGCATCCCTTTTCCCTTCAACTTTTCGGAAAAGCACAGAAGCCATCAATGATTAATTTCTTTCAGTATGTGCCCAGCTTTGCCCAACTGCCCCAGATGCATAAACCAAAGAACAACGCCTCCAACGCCAACAGTGAGCCCTGAATAAGAAAAAACTTTGCCGCCATTGCCGATTTTATCTAAAGAATAGCCCGCATAAATCAGAAAACCGCTCAGTACACTACACGCGATGAATCCTCCCATATTGTTTGCCGCACGTTTAATGTGCAGACCTGCTTTGCTAATGGTTCGTTTCTGAATGTCCATATCCATGCGGAGTAATTCAATTTCGCGCATCAGTTGGTCATAGCTTTTCTGCGAAATTGCATTGTCCGTCTGCGCCACTGTGGCAGTGGAAGCAGTCGCAAGATTGGCTTTTCCGCCGGGAAAAAGTTTTCCGCTCAGCAGAAACGATGTTATTTGCGAAAGCGGCATACTTTTGCTTGCGGAATCTGCCGCTTTGCTGAAATAGTAATATAAGGTAGATTCGTCAATTTTTTGAATAGTGCATCGTATTGTGTCGCCCTCGGCAAGAATGATGCGGTCGGGATTCGATTGCGAATGTGCCACCAAGGGTAGCAAAAAGAAAACAAGGATAAGTTTTTTCATAAGGATATTTTTTTCAGTGTATAAAGTGTTTCAGATACATTTCGCGATACAAAATTATTTGACGAGTCATGCTGTTTGGTTTGGGAGTGCGAAGGTACAAACTTTATCAATACAAATCGTTTTTTTTATGTTTGTTTAAAGTAATGAATCCTAGCCTTGCTTCTTTTTCTTTAAAATTGACTCAAATCAACAGGGGGGAAATGTCTATTAGTCCCTAACGCAACGAACAGATAAACCATTTGGCTTATAATAGCTAGTTCTGTAAACATTGCTATCAGCGCAGCATACAGATCGGTTCCATGCACCATCTGTTGCGGGAATCTCCGTGGCACTCCACCATATCCCGTCAACACCCATATCAGCGTACGTACCACCACTTCCTTCACGATATCCACCGGGTAGCGCAGTAAACCCGCTTTTGTTGGTTGCTGCTGTATTAGGACTTTGCCATAGCGTTGTGCAATTCTTTTTTAATTTACCACCTGAACCCGTTTCGCCTAACAAGTAGTTTGTTAAAGTGGTCCATTCAGCATCTGTAGCCACATGCCAACCGTTTGGAGCTAGGATAGCAGTATTTACTGCATACCAATTGTAGAGTTTGCCATAGGTAAGGCTGTTGCTTAGGGTATTGTTATAGTTACAATATGCCCCAACAACAAGATTGACCCATGTAATGCCATCGGTAACAATGGGAATAATGTCACCATTGTTGTACTTGGTGGTTTTAAGATTTTCTGCCATCCATATTTGTGCGCCAATTTGCACTACAGCATAGTGATTGCTATCAGCATCCGTGCAGGGTATAAAATTGAAAGTAACGGTTTGTGTTATATTGGGCACGAGCATAAACACCGTGCGATAATTACCCGATTTGCCTGTCAACTTCAATCGGTCGCCAGTGGTATATTGCATATCTATAAGCGATTTATTTCTCTTAAGATTCATTATCTTTCCCGTATTTGAATTATCAATGGTTGCTGTTGTTTCAATATGCTTTAATTGCGCAACTCCTTTTGAGGCGTTGCTGCTCATTATTTTTGAAGTATAATGGTAGCTGTCGGACTCAATTTTGAGAAAATAAACACCGGAATTTATCCCGCTTAAACTGAAAGCATGAAGTCCTTTTTTCAAATAGTGGGGTTGCCGCAAAATTATTTTTCCATTTATATCAAATAATTCGAGCATGCTGTTGCCTTCAGCCGTGGCATAAAAATCAACATTACACGTTTCTGTCATTGGATTCGGATAGATATGCACTATCTTATCCGCATCGGTGCTCCATTCGTTTGTGCCTACCCATGTTGCGGTGAGATGCAAAATATTGCTTCCGCTCATGTTTACACTTGTGCATTGGGTGATGTTTTCAACTTTTACAGAATCCACACTTGTGCTTGCTCCTGTTGCAACAAAGCTGATTTGATAATCTTGCGCTTGAGTTTTTGCTATCGCAAAAATCATCAAACATACTAAGGTAACCTTTTTCATTGTTTTAATTATTACATATAAAACATCAGGCGTTATTTGTGCTGCCCCGTTTTTTTAAGTGGTTTCTGACCTCCACTTTAATTTATTTCTTAAACCTAAATTTTTTGAGCGGGGCAAAACTCTTGATTTCAGAGTGCGAAGTTACGAAATTTATTGATAGAAATAATCTTTTTTATAGCTTTTTGAATTAATAAATTTATTTTTTACCTTTTTATAGTCTATTATTCCCGAATAAATAGGTGTTGTTTTTCCTGAAAAGCCGCTCCTTATTGTTCGGGATGCATTTGTCAGGGATTCTCTTAGCAGGAGGAGTTTCCCGCAGATTACGCTGAAATGCGCAGATTTTATTCACCACATTGACATCCATAGAATCATACTTAAAAAAACATTTCCTCACCATCCTAGATGTATATTTTTGTCGTAGGAAACTCCTCCCATCCTCAGAAATAGAAAACTGAGGCTTAGGAAATGCAAAACATCTGTTCGAAAATAAAAATCATCAGTAAAATAGCGGCAAATCACGGTCTCTTTTTCATAAATCACACTGCGAAACAGGCGGCGCAGCGGTAGCAATACACAGCACAAAAGCAGGAATAGGCACAGCAAGGGTAGCAATAGGCTCCTCAAGCTTGCAAAATGGCAGTCGTTCGGTAGGAGCCCAAAATGCACTGATTTTTCATCTCCTACCGTTGATTTTTCATCTCCTACCATTGATTTTTCATCTCCTACCGTTGATATTTCATCTCCTACCATCGGTTTTTTATCTCCTACCGTTGGTATTTTATCTCCTACCATTGATTTTTTATCTCCTACCGTTGGTTTTTTATCTCCTACCATTGATTCGTCATCTCCTACCGAAGTATCATCATCTCCTACCAAACGAATTTTTATTCCTACCCTTGATTTTACTATATTTCCCAAAAATACTATCGTTGCTGATTATAAATATTTCTAC
>CAIOJS010000072.1 GCA_903858655.1 uncultured bacterium
CACCGGCTCCAGGTGTTGATGGAAGCAATGTTATGAGAGAAGTTGCAGGTCAACTTTTGAAAAATGAACGCCTGTATCACCTTAGTCAGGCATATACGCCCGGAGTTAAAAGCTTGGCAAAGGGAACAGGAGTGGATGCTATTGAAATTTGGGTTGCTTTCACAGCCATCACCGTAACAGTTTCCCCTGTTGCAAAAGAATACACATTGGATGGCGAATCAAAAGGCGGTTATTACAAACGCCAATTTGTTGATGGGCAAGAAGAAACCAAAGCATGGTATAAAGCCCGCAAACGTTTCAAAGGCAGAACCAAAACTTGGGGACCCTTCAGCAAACCTTGGTCGGGAACCATCTCATAAGCTTGTTTTTTTAGATAATTAAAACACACCTCCACCTAATAAACTTCCGAAGATAAAAATAATTCTTCGGAAGTTTTTTTTTATTTGTATCTTTGCTGAAGTTTTCGGAATGTTTAATTGATATTTATGGTTATGAAAAAGGTTTCGTTTTTTTTATCAATGTTAGCCTTTATTGGCTTGAGTGTTTTTGCTCTATTTGGATGCAAGAAAGAAAGTGCTACCCAAAGACCGGAGTTTATTGGGTATTGGCGTAACCCATTTAGTTATGATTTTGTATTCACCATATATATTTATCAAAACGGTTATGGTGATTACACTGAGTTAAACAAAGAAGGAGATAGACTGCATATAAAAGGAGACGCAAGAGTAACTGATGAAAAACTTAAAATTGGGTGTCTTCATCATTTCAGAATTATAGAATATCCTCATAAAATTGACACCACCGATTCTGATATCTTTACAACAACATATGAAGGATTGCGAAAAAAAGCCAATTGGAAAATGATTTTGGAAGCCCCGCATTTTTATGCGGGCAGTAGCACTTATTATAAAGCCGATTATTGAAAATCGGAATATCAGTTTCCCTTTCAGCGATATCCTCTGCCTCTTCCCCTAATTAACCATTCAACCCATCAACAATTCAACAATTCAACAATAGAACAATTTACCCCATGTAAGTTTTTATTTCGAAAAATAAAAGCATTCGTTGTTGTTCGGTTAGAATCAATTGTTGGTTACATCAATATAAATCCGTTCCCAAAATTTAGGAGCATACACAAAGACATCGTCGCTAGTATAGGGGATGTTGTCAGCCCCTGCATAGATTTGAATCAAGTTGTGATAATCAAAGCCAATTTTGGTATCAATCTTTTTGGTTTCTCCTGCTGCGGGGGTATTGAATGTCCAAGCATTATAATGATTGCTCCAAATGTATAAACAATTAACCACCCCAACTTGTTCAAGTCCGTGAACTACTTGAGGTTCACGAGTAAAATTAATAGAAGTTGAATCGGTGTTTCCAAAATAGATATTCTGTAAACTTCCAACACTATCGAAGTTAAATAATTTTGAAATAAGGTTGGTATTGTCCACGTTAATACTATTTCCGATCTTCATGGAACCGCTAAATTGGGCTAGCGTAACATTGGTATATTGAATCGGCAAGGTAGCTGTCTGTAGAAAATTGCGAAGTTCTAATTGCAGAATAATGAAATTTACTTGTTTATCAACAAACAATCCATCGTTGTCTTTCTTGCCCCCAAGTGTAGGTGTGGCACTCACTGTGGCATTATTTGAAAAGTCGGCATAAAGAGAAGGTGCGGCTGCTTCGGCATTGGAGAGGTCGCGAAGATCAAGACTATACCCACCTTCACTTGATGTGGTTATGAGTATCTCGTTATAAAACCGTATCAAGCCCAAATTGCCTATAAAACTACTAGGGGTAACACTGCTTATGTAATCCCCAAACTGAGTATAAAGTGTGTCTATAGCGGCAATTTGTTTCTGATTGCATTTGCCCAACATTGATTTATTGATTGAATTGGTGTATTGAATCGTATAAACCACTGAGCCGCTTTTGTCTTTTTTGCATCCCCAAAGCAAGGATAGTGCCACCATAATGCATACTATTTTTTTCATTTGAATACTATTTTTTGATTAAGAACTTTCTTTTATTTTTAGGTTTGTAAAATAGAAATAGGCGATACAAAACAAAACCTTACATGATTTATATCTACCTCAAAATGGCAAAAAGCCGCCCACATTGAGCAATAGAAGCATAATGTATTTACTCTTTTTTGCATCTTTAAGGGTGTTTAAAATTTCTTACAAAAATACACAATTTTTGAAAACAAAGATACTTTATTTTATTTCTATATAAATATAACTGTAAACCATTCTTTTTGGTTGTGTATAGCAAACTATCTTTTATGTAAGTCACCAAGTGGCTGATTGGTTAATTATTTGATTTGTTGATTTTTCAATTGAGTCAAGCGGTTAACAATCTTTCTTAATAACCCAAAATGACCACCAATGACAACTAGTGACCAAAAATGACAATCAACCTGTCCCTTACACGCACTTGTCCCATACATGAAATGTCGGGAGTGTCGGTATCAACAATTCAACAATAGAACAATTCAACCATCCCCCTCCTCCCCCCTCCCCCTTTGGTTAAAAAAAGTTAAAAGATTAAGGGTTGAAAAATATCATCCCTAAAAAATTAGTGCTCTGTTTCTTTTGATACTAAAGAGATGTAGAAGATGTCTGAAAAAAAAATAGCGTAAAATAGCCATTCTTGCTTGCAACAAAATTTGCCTAATCGAAATCAAAAAATTACATTTGCAAACGAATTCAGAATAGAACATTTTAAGAAGATTTTTTTTGACAAATATTTAATAACTTAATATAAAAAACGTGTATAGACTGCAATCGAAAATTGACACCACAACCGAGGAGTTCAAAAAGAACAAGGAAGATTTTTTAGCCTTATTGAATCAATACAAAAGCATTCACAAAGAAGTGACCAAAGGCGGCTCGGCAGGCGCCATCCGCAAACATAAAGAACGCGGCAAACTGTTGGCACGCGAACGCATAGATGTGTTGATAGACCCCAACACGCCCTTTTTGGAGTTATCGTCCTTGGCATGTTATGACCTGTATGACAATGGATTTCCTTCAGCAGGTATTGCCACAGGGATAGGTTTGATACATGGCAGAGAAGTGGTGGTGATTGCCAATGATGCCACCGTGAAAGGTGGCACGTATATGTCGTTCACCATCAAGAAACACCTCCGCGCCCAAGAAATAGCGATGGAGAATCATTTGCCTTGCGTTTATTTGGTGGATTCGGGTGGCGCTTTCTTGCCCGAGCAGGATAAGGTGTTTCCCGATAGAGACCATTTTGGCAGATTTTTCTACAATCAGGCACGCATGTCGGCAATGGGTATTCCCCAAATCGCCATCGTGATGGGTTCGTGTACGGCAGGCGGAGCCTATATGCCCGCCATGAGCGACGAAACCATCATCATACGCAACCAAGGCACCATCTTCTTGGGTGGACCTCCGTTGGTGAAGGGTGCTACGGGCGAAATTGTGACGCCCGAAGAACTCGGAGGCGCCGAAGTGCACACGTCTATCTCGGGCGTGGCAGACCATATAGCCGAAAACGATCATCATGCCATACAGATTTGCCGCAATATTTTCCAATCTATGGAAAAGAAAGAGAAGCAGGTGTTGGATGTGACGCCTATAGAAGAACCTTTTTATGATCCCGAAGAGCTGTATGGCATTGCGCCCATAGATTTTCGGAAGATGTTAGACCCGCGCGAAATCATTGCCCGCATGGTGGATGGCAGCAAATTTCACGAGTTTAAGGAAAACTACGGCACCACCTTGGTCACGGGTTTTGCCCGTATCATGGGATTCCCCATCGGCATCGTTGCCAACAATGGCGTGTTGCTGTCGGAATCGGCATTGAAAGGCACCCATTTTATTGAATTATGCACCTCACGCAAAATCCCTTTGTTGTTTCTGCAAAATATCACAGGCTTCATGGTGGGCAAAGAATATGAACGCAAAGGGATAGCCAAAGACGGCGCCAAAATGGTGCATGCCGTGGCGAATGCCAATGTGCCGAAGTTTACGGTTATTTTTGGCGGTTCGTTTGGAGCAGGCAACTATGGTATGGCAGGCAGGTCGTTCAGTCCGCGTTTGTTGTTTATGTGGCCCAACAGCAAAATATCCGTCATGGGCGGATTGCAAGCTGCCACAGTGCTCATCACCGTGAAAGAAGAACAGATGCAGTTGGAAGGCAAAGTGATGCATCCCGACGATATGGACAAAATGCGCAAAAGCATCATCGCCAAATATGACCACGAAGGTTCTGCGTTGTATAGCACCGCCCGTATGTGGGACGATGGTATCATTGACCCTGTGGATACCCGCAAGGTGATCGCTATGGGCATCGCTGCCTCGCTCAACAATAAATTTAACGACCAAAAGAACGGCGTTTTCAGAATGTAACGTCCCTTTTGGATATCTATCAACAACAAAACGCTCAGAAGAAGTATGAAAACTTACGAAACGCTCGAAATAGAAATAAACGAAGGCATTTGCACCGTGTGGCTCAACCGCCCCGATGTGCACAATGCACTGAATCAACAACTGATTGCAGATTTAATTGACTGCTTCGACATCCTGAATACGATGACGGATGTGCGCATCGCTGTGTTGCGCGGCAGAGGCAAATCGTTTTGCGCGGGTGCCGATTTGAATTATATGAAAGGCATTTCCACCTATGGTTTGGAAGAAAACTATCAAGACAGTTTGAAACTTGCCAAATGTTTCAATGCCATCTACACCTGCAAGAAACCTACTATTGCTATTGTTCAGGGTGCTGCCATCGGTGGTGCCAATGGTTTGTTGGCGGCATGCGATTTTGTGTATTGCACCGATGACACCAAGTTTGCGTTCAGTGAGGTGAAGTTGGGCATTGCGCCTGCCACCATTTCCTTGTATGTAACCAAACGTATAGGCGAATATGGCTCACGCGAGTTGATGATTAGCGGCAGAAGATTCACAGGCAAAGAAGCCGAATGGTATCGTTTGGTGAACAAATCCTTGCCTGCTGATGAATTGGATGCATACGTAAAAACTATTATTGATGGCTTGATGACAAGCGGACCCGATGCTATGGCTGCCTGCAAAGAGTTAATCTATAATATATCCAACAAATTGAGCTTCGAGGATGCCATTGACTACACCGCACGCCTCATTGCCCAACTGCGCGCCTCCAAAGAGGGTCAGGAAGGCATGGCTTCGTATTTAGAAAAAAGAAAACCCAATTGGGTGAATTGATTCAATTGTAAAAAAGAATACATGAAAAAAGAAATAAAATTTAGTTTGGTTTATCGTGATATGTGGCAATCTTCAGGGAAGTATGTTCCACGAGTTGACCAATTAAATAAAATTGCACCCGTCATTGTTGATATGGGATGTTTCGACAGAATTGAAACCAATGGCGGTGCGTTCGAACAGGTCAATCTGTTGTATGGCGAAAACCCCAACACAGCCGTGCGCCAATGGACCAAGCCTTTTAACGATGCGGGCATACAAACCCACATGCTCGAACGCGCTTTGAACGGCATACGTATGTTTCCCGTTCCTGCTGATGTTCGTCGCTTGATGTATAAGGTGAAAAAAGCGCAAGGCGTTGACATCGCAAGGTCTTTCTGCGGATTGAATGACCATCGCAATTTGGAATTGTCTATCAAATATGCCAAAGAAGCAGGCATGATATCCCAAGCGGCATTGAGCATCACCCATTCGGAAGTGCATTCGGTGGCGTATTATATGGGCGTAGTTGATAAAGCAGTTGAATATGGTACTGATGAAATCTGTTTGAAAGATATGGCAGGCATTGGTAGACCGACTACCTTGGGCAGATTGGTGAAAGCCATCAAAGATAAACATCCTCAGATTGTGGTGCAATATCATGGTCATTCAGGACCCGGATTCTCTGTGGCTTCTGCATTAGAAGTAGCACGTGCGGGTGCCGACTATTTGGATGTAGCTATGGAACCGCTCTCATGGGGTATGGTGCATCCCGATGTGATTACCATACGCGAAATGTTGGCTGATGACGGATTTCTCGTCCCCGATATCAACATGAACGCCTATATGGAAGCGCGCGCTTTGACGCAATCTTTTATTGATGATTTCTTGGGATATTTTATTGACCCTAAGAATCGTTATATCTCGTCCTTGCTCATAGGCTCCGGCTTACCCGGCGGGATGATGGGTAGTTTGATGGCAGATTTGAAGGGAATTCACAGTGTGATAAACTCCACTTTGAAAAGTCAAGGACAACATGAACTCAACGAAGACGAGCTCTTAGTGAAACTCTTTGATGAAGTTACGTATATATGGCCCAAACTCGGCTATCCCCCCTTGGTCACTCCTTTCAGTCAATATGTGAAGAATGTAGCTTTGCTCAACATTTTGCAATTGACCAAAGGCGAAGAACGCTATTCGATGATAGACAACAACACTTGGGATATGATATTGGGCAAATCAGGGCTATTACCCGGACCGTTGGCACCTGAAATCACTCAGTTGGCGAAGAGCTTAGGCAAAGAGTTCTACACAGGCGTACCACAGGAAGCTTATCCTGATGTGTTGGATAAATTCCGTAAAGAAATGATTGAAAACAATTGGGAGTTTGGCGACGACGACGAAGAATTGTTCGAGTTTGCCATGCACGAAACCCAATATAGAGAGTATAAATCAGGGGTTGCGAAAACGCGTTTTGAAGAAGAAATTGAAACGGCAAAATCACAATCCACCGAAAACAAACCAATAGCAAAAATGAAAGAGAAACAAAGTCCAAATCGGAGTTCCTATTCAAAAGAAAAAGTTTCTGCCAACCAAGCCATGACGGCGTTTGCCCTCTACACCTTGAACCAAAAAGCAGACACCCCTGTTGAATATTCCAATCCAACCAACAATGTGTGGAACACGATTGGTTTTTGGAGAAATGTGTTGAAAGTGAGTATCAATTATGAAAAGAAGGATACCGAACTCTATTACAGAAAATCGAAAGATGGTGTGTATGATATAGACATTCAGGGCGAAACCTTACAAGCAAAAGTGGACTATGTGGGCGAAGGCGAAGTGGATGTTACATTGAATGGCACCAAGATTTTTGCCGCCATCAGTTTGACGGCTGATGGAAAATCAAAAGTCTTGATCAACGGTCAGGAATTTATAATGCTCCGCAATGATTTGTTGATAGATACGGATGCTTCCGAAGAAATGGAATCCTCACAAGATTCAGGTTCATCACATAACTTATATTCACCCATCCCGGGGAAAGTATTCAAGATTCTTGTGAAAGAAGGCGACACGGTGCACAAAGGCGACAATGTCATCGTGGTGGATGCCATGAAGATGGAAAACAATATTTTGGCAAAAAGAGATTCTGTGGTGAAGAAAATCCACGTAACCGTGAACCAAATGGTGAGCGGCAACTTTTTGCTTGTTGAACTCGAAGATATAAAAAACTAAATGAATCTTGTCATAACTGAAAGTCCTCGTGATGCTATGCAAAGCTTGCACGATTATATTCCGGCGCAGATAAAAGCCGATTATATCAATCGTTTGTTGCAAGTAGGCTTTGATTGCATTGATGTGGGGAGTTTTGTATCCGAAAAAGCCATTCCGCAGTTGAAAGACACGAGCGAAGTGCTTCGATTACTTGACCTTTCAGCCACAAGATCCAAAATAATGGTGTTGATAGCAAACGAAAAAGGTATAGAAACGGCTATGAACTTCGAAGAGATTTCGTGGCTCGCTTTCCCCTTTTCTGCCTCTCCCACCTTCTTAAAACTCAACATCAATGCAGATGTCAAGCAAGCGCTGAATCTCACTGAACTTGCCCGCAATCGTTGCGAAAGCCATAAGAAAAGCTTGAAAGTATATCTAACGATGGCTTTCGGAAATCCATATGAAGATAGATTCGATGCTGATATCGTTCTCGAAGCTGTAGCAAAACTTTCTGCCATGGGTATTCGTTATATCACCTTGTCGGATATCACAGGCGTGGCGACTCCCGAATTGATTGCAAGCATCTACAAACAACTCCTTGCTGATTTCCCTGCCGTCGAATTTGCATTGCACCTACACACCACCCACGAAACAAATTATGAGAAGTTGGACGCAGCTTACACCAATGGATGCAGGAGTTTCGATACCGTGTTGAACGGCATGGGCGGCTGTCCTATGACAGGTTATGAATTGGTGAGCAATTTGAACACCCTCGATTTGATGAAATACCTCAACAGAAACAAAATTAAAACAGAAATTCACAATATGGTGTTGGGTGAAGCATTAAAAATGAACAACGAACTGTTCAACACCAACATTAAATCCCCGATATTAAATTAGAAAATATTAAAGCATTAATTAAAAACTAAAATTATTCGTATGCGAAAAGTTGTAAAAAATGCCATTGAAGCCATAGCAGGATTGACAGACAATATGTCAATTTCAGTGGGTGGATTTGGTTTATGCGGGATTCCCGAAAACAGTATTCAAGCCATTTATGATGCCGGTATCACGGGCATCACATGCTATTCAAACAATGCAGGCGTTGATGGTTGGGGATTGGGTTTGCTCTTGCAAAAACATCAAATTAAAAAAATGATTGCCTCTTATGTAGGCGAAAACAAAGAATTCGAACGTCAATTGCTTTCAGGCGAGTTGGAAGTGGAATTGATTCCTCAAGGCACCTTGGCTGAGAGATTGCGTGCCGGTGGTGCTGGTATCCCTGCTTTCTTTGTTCCTGCAGGTTATGGCACCGAAGTGCAAGGTAACAAAGAAGTGCGCGAGTTCAACGGCAAAATGCATTTGCTCGAAATGGGTATCGTCACCGACTTTGCCATCGTCAAAGCTTGGAAAGGCGACGAAAGTGGCAACTTGGTATTTAGAAACACGGCAGCAAACTTCAATAACATGATAGCCACTGCCGGTAAAATCACCATCGCCGAAGTAGAAGAATTAGTCCCCATTGGAGCCCTCGACCCCAATCATATTCACACACCCGGCATTTTTGTGCAACGCATTTTCCAAGGAACAGATTATCAAAAGAAAATTGAATTTGTAACCACACGCGACTAAACTCAAAAAACAATATTCAGAAAAACTTAAAGACAAAAATTATGGCATTAGATAAAAATGGTATAGCACAACGCATAGCGCAGGAATTAAAAGATGGTTATTATGTGAACCTCGGCATCGGCATTCCTACATTGGTAGCGAATTATATTCCGAAAAACATCGAAGTGGTGCTTCATTCCGAAAATGGTTTATTGGGCATCGGTCCTTTTCCAAAAAAAGAAGATGTTGACCCCGATCTCATCAATGCAGGCAAACAAACCGTAACAGCCATCGAAGGCGCTGCCTTCTTTGACTCTGCAACAAGCTTTGGCATGATACGCGGTGGACACGTAGATTTGACTGTGCTTGGAGCTTTTGAGGTTTCCGTAGAAGGCGACATCGCTAGTTGGAAAGTCCCCGGCAAATTGGTTAAAGGTATGGGCGGCGCCATGGATTTGGTAGCTTCTGCAAAGTACATCATTGTAGCCATGCAACATACCGACAAAGAAGGCAAATCAAAACTACTCAACAAAATGCACCTTACCCTTGACAGGCGTAAATTGCGTAAAGAGAATTGTTACCGAAATCGCAGTGATTGATGTAACCAAAGATGGCTTCAAACTCATCGAAAGAGCTCCGGGTGTCACCGTAGAAGAAATCGTGAAAGCCACCGAAGGCAAACTAATCGTTGAAGGCGACATTCCCGAAATGAAATTATAAAATCAAAAATCTTAATTCACAAAACTTAAATCTAAAATAAAACGTATGCAATACCCAAAGAAAGTAACAATCGGCGACATCACCGTACGTGATGGTTTTCAGCATGAAGAACAATTCATATCCACTGATGCTAAATTATGGTTGGCTGAAGAGTTAATCCTTGCTGGATTTAAACATATTGAAACAACAAATTTTGGCAATCCAACAGGCATGCCACAATTCAAAGATGCAGACGAGCTTATGAAACGTCTGCGCTCAAGCAAAAAAGTCGCACATCTCATCAATGATGTATCTATCACGGCTATCACCATTCGCGAAAAGGCTGTTGAGAGAGCCATACAAGCCAAGAAAGATGGTTTTGGTCCCGACCGTATATTGTTGATGGTTTCCACAAGTGAATCACATCACAAAAAGAATTCAGGTCTTTCTTTAGAAGATTATTGGAAGATGAGCGAAAAATGTATTCGTGATGCTCACGATGCAGGTATCAAAGTGAACGGAACTGTTAGCACCATTTGGGGATGTCCTATTGAAGGACCTACCGATATGAAGAAAGCCATTGAATTCACCAAAAGATGGTTGGATATCGGCGCTGACGACGTAGAACATGCCGACCACGATGGTTCAGCTTCTCCCAACAGAGTATATGATTACTATTCGATGCTGTTAGATACCATCCCTCATCCTGAAAAACATATCGTCCATTTCCATACCACTAGAGGTTGGGGTTTAGCCAACGTTTTAGCAGCTTTACAAGCAGGCATGACAAACTTCGAATCCACCATGGGTGGCATTGGCGGTCAACCTGCTAATTTCGTTAGCGGCGTTCCTGTTGCTGGAACAGGCGCTTATTATTACAAAGACCCGAATCTTGTCGGCTTAGTTTCCACAGAAGACATGGTCGTGATGATGGACGAAATGGGCATAGATACCGGACTAAACATTGACAAGATTATTGAAATCGGTAATATGGTCGAACGGATCACCGGCAGAAGATTGCGCTCAGAATCTATCAAAAACGGTAGGATTCCAAAGACTTTGACAGGTAGGAGATAGAATAATTAAACCACATAACAATTAAAAATATGGAACATCCATTATTAAACGAAGATCATCATCTCATCCGCGAATCCGTAAGAGATTTCGCTGAAAGAGAAATAAAACCTATCGCCAAAGAATTAGACGACAAACAAGAATTCTCCGTTGAACTCACTCAAAAAATGGGCGAGATTGGCTTATTCGGCATGGTTGTTTCTCCTGACTATGGTGGACAAGGCATGGATTATCTTTCCTATATCATCACCGTAGAAGAACTTGCCCGCATAGACAGCTCACAAGCAGCCACCGTGGCAGCAGGAAACTCTTTAGGACTGAATCCCATTTTCTACTATGGCAACGAAGAACAGAAGAAGAAATACCTTCCCGTTCTCTGCACCGGTAAAAAACTTTGGGGCTTTGGTCTCACCGAACCTTTTGCAGGCTCCGATTCAAGAAACTCAAAAACCGTTGCCAAGTTGGTTGACGGAAATTGGACCATCAACGGCTCTAAGATTTTTATCACCAACGCTTCTTCAGAGATTTCAATTGGCTCCACCATTCAATGCGTCTCAGGCGACAATGGCAAAGACAAAGAATTCACCGCCATCATCGTCGAAAACGGAACGCCAGGCTTCACCGTAAAGACCATGCACGACAAAATGATGTGGCGTGCCTCCAACACCGCCGAACTCTATTTCGACGAATGTACGGTGCCCGAAAGCGCTATATTAGGCAAACGCGGCGAAGGCTCCAAAATCATGCTTGGCACTTTAGACTGCGGCAGATTAGCCATTGGTGCTATGGGCTTAGGCTGCGCCCAAGGTGCTTATGAACTCGCTATGCAATACGCTCAAGAACGCGTGCAGTTTGGCAAACCCATCTGCAAACAACAAGTCATCGCTTTCAAACTTGCTGACATGGCTCTTAAGATTGAACTCGCACGCAACCTCCTCTACAAAGCGTGTTGGTTGAAAGACCATCACAAACCCTTTGCGATGGAAGCTGCAATGTCCAAACTCTATTGCTCCGAAGTGGCACAACAAGTTGCCAACGAAGCCGTACAGATTCACGGAGGCTATGGTTTGATGAAAGACTACGACATCGAACGCTTCTTCCGCGACCAACGTCTGTTGCAAATCGGTGAAGGTACATCCGAAATTCAACGCTTGGTTATTTCAAGATATATTGGTTGTTAATAGAATTAATCCAATAAATAAAAACCCCGTTAGCAATGCTGACGGTTTTTTTTATTGCCCTAAACTCTCAACTTCATCCCTCAGAAATTCATCCCCAAAGGACGCTAAAACAAATTCGACGACCGCTTCAATATCTTCCTATAATGATGTATCAGATTCGATTTCGAAACTATCCCCACATACTTCTTCCCATCCAACACCACGATATACCATATCTTCATCGTCTCAAAATGCTGCATCACCTTCTCCATACTATCCTTCAGTTGAACCGTCTCCACATTTTTATCCATCAGTTCCTCTATCGTAATCTTATTATACAATTCAGGCGTAAAAATATGTGATTTCACCTTCTCCAAATACACCACCCCCTTGAAATTACTATACATATCTATCACCGGAAAGATATTCCTTGTACTCTCCTTAAACCGTTCCACCAACACCGTAAACGTATCCGAAGCCATCACTTGTGCAAAATCAGTCTCCACCACATCTTTAATTTGCAACAAATTCAACGTATTGTGGTCTTTATCCTCCGTCATCAATTTCCCTTTCTGCGCCAAACGTTTCGTATAGATAGAATGTGGCTCAAAGTAGCGCGCAATGAAATACGACAGCGCTGAAACTATCATCAACGGAACAAACAGCACATAACCTCCCGTAACCTCCGCTATCAAAAATATAGCCGTCAGCGGTGCCCTTACCACCCCGCTCAACACTCCCGCCATGCCCACAGCAATAAAATTCACCGTGCTCAACTGCATGATACCCGTTGCATTGATAAAAAACGCCACCGAAAATCCTATCAATGCCCCGATGAACAACGACGGCGCAAAAATCCCGCCATTCCCCCCACTGCCTATCGTGATTGCAGTTGCAAAAGGCTTAATAAAAATAATAATCCCTACAAACAGCAGCACCACCTTCCAGTTGCCCGCCCATCCCTCAAAAAAACTATTCGCCATCAAAGGAGCCTGCGTATTATTCAACAAACTCTCTATAGACTTATACCCCTCGCCCCACAAGGGCGGAAAAATAAATATCAAACCCCCAAGCACCAATCCGCCTATTATCGGTTTCAGCAGACTTTTCTTTTTATTCAATTTCCCTTCCATATAAAGGGTAACACGTGTAATATAAACCGAATACAAACCCGCAATAATTCCCAACAATATATAAATAGGTATGGCTTCATAGTGCCATTTGTCTGTCGCCAAATAGAATAACTGTCCTTGATAAATAAGATTTGTAATAATTGCTGATGAAGCTGCAGCTATCAACAAGGGTATAAACACAGGTATCGAAAAATTCGTCAACAACACCTCCAACGCAAACACCACCCCCGCTATCGGGCTGTTAAACACCGCCGCTATCCCCGACGCAGCACCACATGCCAACAAAATCACTCGTTCGTTATAACCTAAGCTAAACCATCTCGCAACATTCGAGCCTATCGCCGACCCTGTAATCACGATGGGAGCTTCCAATCCTGCCGAGCCTCCAAAACCAACCGTTATACCGCTTGTCAGGATATGAGAATATGTTTTACTTGGTTCTATCTTGGCTGATTTCCATGAGATATCATGTATAATACTACCTAAGCCTTTTTCAAATTTATCCTTAAATAAGAATTTAATTATTAGAAAAGTTATAGTAATACCAAACACAGGGAGAACAATATACACAAATTTGATGGATTGATATTGCGCAATTACTTCGGTTACATGCTGCAAATAATGAACCCAAAGCTTCAAAACAATAGCAGCAAGCGACGTAATAATACCAACCACTATGCTTGCGATAATCAAAAAATTATTATTACTAATATATTTCAATCGCCATAGCAAAGATTTAGTAAGCCACCTACTCAATCGAGTTTCTGCTTCTATGTTTTCTCCTTGTGATTCCATCTTATATTTAAATTTTTCGCTAAAGTACAACTTTCTCAGCAATCCCAACCATATTTAACACAAAAACCCCTTTCCTATAATCGTACTACGAAATTCGTAGTGTCCAAACCCTTGGAATTTGGAGCTTGGGATTTGGAGCTTGGATCTTTTTCTTTGGGCGCATCCCCGACAATTTCTTGTCGGGGTCGGGCTTTCCTCTCCAAGTCCTCGGGGCTGAATAACGCCCCTGTGGGCTTTCCGTTCCAATCCCTTGCGCGCGAGCCCCGTATCGATCCCTTGGCTCCTTAATCATCCAACCAACCCTCCATCCCAAAACACCATTTATTGCATTTGACAACCGATTTATTTGGTTTGACAACCGATTTATTGCATTTGACAACCAATTTATTGCATTTGACAACCGATTTATTTGGTTTGACAACCGATTTATTTGGTTTGACAACC
>CAIOJS010000073.1 GCA_903858655.1 uncultured bacterium
ACCTGGAATATAGCAAAGACCCTTGGAACAAACATCATTGGTGGACCTTACCTCGCCGGAAACTATTATGCCCAACCAAATGGTCAAGGTTTTTCACAGGTATCTCCGGGAGACTCTGATGGAATTTGTACCGCAGCACTTACGATAAGTTCGGGGAATATCGATTTACTTCCACTTCATGAATATACACCCCCACCTACGACCACTGTCCCCACTACTACAGTCACACCTACAAGTACCTCTACTCTAACTCCTACCCCTACAACAACTTCAACAGTAACACCTACGGTTACTATAACTCAAACACCAACTCCAACTGTTATTCCGACAACCACCGTTACAACAACAACAACTTCTACTCCTACAACCACTGTAACAGTAACACCTACTACTACTGTGACTCCAACTGTAACTCAAACAACTACTACTGTCATTCCAACAACCACCGTTACAACAACAACTTCAACACCTACAACCACTATAACAATGACCCCTACTATCACAGTAACACCAACTGCAACTACAACGATCTCGCCTAACAATTTCCTTATTACCGCAATGGCAGGCCCGGGAGGTTCAATTACACCATATGGCCCAGTGACAGTTCCACAGGGATCGAACCGGGTCTTTAATATTACACCTTATAGTGGGTACAAAATAACTGACGTTGTCATTGATGGCTCATCAGTAGGAGCAATTGACTCGTACACTTTTAACAATGTGCAGGCAAACCATTCTATTAATGCAAACTTTGGAGCCTTTACCTATACCTTAAACTTAACTGCAGGAACTGGAGGTTCAGTAAGTCCTTCGGGTCTTGTGAGTGTAAATCCACATGATAATAAAACCGTGACCATTACGCCGCTTTCCTGTTATGATATCAAAGATGTGGTTATCGACGGTAAATCCAATGATCCAATTACAAATTTTACATTTAATGATATTACTACTGACCACGTTCTAATTGCTACATTTGTCCAAAAACAGTATACAATATCAGCATCAACAAACGGTTATGGCGGCTCAATAATTCCTTCCGGCGATACCAAAGTGAATTGCGGTGACAACAAAGAGTATTCAATTACTGCAGATTATGGATATTCAATCAATGATGTTGCTGTTGACTCAGTTTCCCAGGGGAAGATTAACAAATATACATTTTCAAATATAATTGCCGATCATAAAATCTTCAGCAAATTTAGTTTAATTCAAACAGGATCTCTGTTTGTAACATCTGTTCCGGTTGGTGTCCAGGTATTTATTGATGGCGTCAGGAGAGACATAAGTGGGACACCTGTTACACTTACAGGAATTCCAATTGGCGATCATACTCTAGTTGTGAAAGCTCCATTCTACCAGGATAAATCAGTTCCAATAAGAATAGATGAAGGAAAGAATACGGAGATCAACGTCATACTATAAGCGAGTGGGATAATTATTCCCTGCCATTTTTTAAAAGCGAAACCCATGTTTTGACTCCGAAATTGCCTTTTACTTTCTCATTCTGAACCTCGCAAGGACTATTAAAGAAAAACAATAAGCTTGCCCAGACACCTAAAAAGAGATAATAGTTCCATCACGGGTGAGTGAAGGCAATGGGGGTTTCATGCCAGGATTTTTATCATGAATTACTCCGCAGTAGGAAGTATCTTACCTATATTTTAACACCTATGTTCATGGGCGCATGGAGCATAGCCTGCTGTGCCGGCAGTTCCACACCGAAGTACACCGCCATTGCAATGATCGTTCCCAAAATTGCGATACCAATGATAAACAGGATAAGTTTTCTTATCATATCCGGTGGTTGTGTGTTAGTCATGCAATTTTTTCTTTTGTTTTACTGGTTTAATAAACTGCAACATTAGTAAGCCCCTTTGAAGTTGAGATATAACTCAAAGGAACAAATACAAGCCATTGCTGATTGGTAAATTATTGATAAAGCCAGATCTTAATCTCTTCGACCGATCGACTCATCGATAAAGCACCTCACACCATTGTAGACAATTCGAGATCATCAAAGAGCTCCCGAGGACAGTGTTAAAGTGTGGTTTGCAATAATGATGCTCTATTCAAAGCCCGTAACGAATGGAACACTGGAACAGGTACTAAATGCCTAAATCACTATCTCATGTGATCAAGTCAAATTTTAGGAGTCCCACCGCATAAGTAGATCCTCGCCAGTAGTAGTGAATGGCATCGTATATGTTGGGAGTGGTGACAGCAATATCTATGCTGTCAATACAGTAACCGGCTCACTAGATTGGACCTTTAGGATAAATAACGCCAGAGTTCATGGGAGCGTGGAGCAAAGTCTGCTGCGACGGCAGTTCCACACCTAAGTACACCCCCAGTGCAATAATCGTGCCTAAAATTGCGATACCAATGATAAACAGGACAAGTTTTTTCATCACATCGGATAGTTGCGGTTTGGTCATACAATTTTACCACATTGTTTTGCTAGTTTAATAAACTGCAACATTAGTAAGCCCCTTTGAAGTTGGGACATAACTCAAAGGAACAAATACAAGCCATTGATGATTGGTGAATTACTGATAAAGCCAGATCTTAATCT
>CAIOJS010000074.1 GCA_903858655.1 uncultured bacterium
ATGAGCGGTGACTGGAGTTCAGACGTGTGCTCTTCGATCTCACATATCAGATAAATCTCGGCTTGCAACATCTTGACCAAATGCAAAGCATTGTTAACGGCATTGTAGCTTACGTCGGAAAAATCAATGGGCACGAGTATGCGTTTTATTTTTGTTGTTTTCATGATGATGGATGTATAAAGGTTTATTATGATGTTTTGCTTAGATGAGCTGCTTAAAGTTTGCCATAGAAACAATCATCTTGGATGTACGCCCTCGCTGCATCACATCATGCTACACAAAGGCGTTCATCCAAGGCGATGATTATTTCAGTTTCAGCGAATTTGCCCACTTACATACAGTTTCTGTTTGTGCTGCCGTAGGGATTCTTTCAGGATTTGTTTTCTTTACAGACGCCGGGGGCATGCTTCCGTTGGTGATGGCATTGCACATCGAATTCGATTTAGTTGCCTGTTTCTTCACATTATAGGTATCCCATTTGGTGTAATTCCATACGCCCATAGCCATGGGGTTGCCCCCTGTGCCGTGACATCCTGCGCACGACGTACGCAATATCTCAGCCACCTCATAAGGCATGCTGACAGGGGATTTAATGGTTTTTGTCTGGCTAAATGCGCCAAAAGTTTGTGCAAACACCGCAAGAGCCAGCACGATTACTACCACCATGGCTACCTTAATAGAAGCTTGTAACGATTTCATTTTTTTATGTTTTAAGTTTATAATTAATTTGAGACAAAAGTACTACCATTACACCACGGCTGTGTTACACAATTCGTTATAAGAGTTACATAATTCACACATTGGCGAAGTTTCTAGTTCTTAGTTCCGAGTTCAGAGTTCATAGTTCCCTGTTCAGAGTTCGGAGTTCGGAGTTTTTTGAAATGCGAATTATTCCTTCTTAGAAAATGATTTTATTTTATAATACCTATTATATATATAGTGATGTTTTTGAATTATTTTTATCATCATAAAATAGTATAATTATACTTTGAGAAGCTCATTAGATACTTTTTGTTGCATTATCATGTTTCTTGCATTTATATAAAACTATATAGTTACTTACAGTTGCAACTTGCAACTCGATAAAACTAGATGGTTACACTGAGTTGCAATTTGCAACTCGATAAAACTAGATGGTTACAAAGAGTTGCAATTTGCAACTCGATAAAACTAGATGGTTACACAGAGTTGCAATTTGCAACTCAATAAAACTAGATGGTTACAAAGAGTTGCAATTTGCAACTTGATGTAACTATATAGTTTCGCAAATATGCAAAATGACAATATGCGTATCTATTTGTTTATATGTTTATTATAGATGTCTATTATTTGTGATTATTTTGTATGCGATTAATATTTTGTTAATGTTTCCCATTTTTAAAAAATATTGCCTATCTTTGCTCTTTATTTCAAACTATTTATTTACTAACTTTAAAAAACAAATAAGATATGGAAAAAAAATGGTCGTTTGTTGTGAATCCAATTGAGACATCAACAAAAAGAAATTATCAAAAAGCATTGCTTATCTCAAGCTTTCATTTGAATGCACTGCAAGCCAATATTACGATTGCATTTATATTGGCACTTTACAATTATTATCTGCCGATTCATAACGCATTTGCGGCAGCTTACACCGCTTGGGAAGCTCAACAAGGTGCAAAAGAAGGTAAAACGGATAGCCTGAAAAAGAAATTAGCAGAGCTAAGAAACACTAAAATCAAACAATGGGATATCGGCATTCAAAATGTGTATCTCGATGGCACACCTGAATATACAGCTCTGTTACCCAATCATCGTGTTGATTTTCAAAGTGGAAAACAATTGCCGCGTATCACAGCAATTAAAACTCTCAGCACTGCCATTGGCACCGATGCTGCTTTGGCGGATATCAAAGCGGATATAGATGATTTTTACGCCATTATAAAAGATATCTATGACAAACAACAAGGTAGTAAAAGTAGTACAAAAACTAAAAGTGAAAATGTAGAATCCGCACGCGTGGCTATGTGCAATGCGCAGTTTGGCAACTTGGGCAAATTTATTCAAGAATATTGTGCCAACCCTGATGCATTGATACCTTATTTCTTTCTGGAAGAAATTCAACGCAGAGCGCAAGATTTCTTCATGGGAACCATCAAACCCGAAAGGAACAAGTTTTTGCGCCGCTTCACGTTTAAGGCAACCAGTAAAGTAAAAATCTTGAACAAAGGCAATTGCGACTTGAAATTTTATATAGTGCAAACCAAATTTTCGCCTATGCCTACCTTGATGTTTACTGTGCATCCTGGCGAAGAAATCACTACGCTTGCTTCTGCCTTGGGCAACATCAGCAATAGGATTATTATGATTTATAATCCTTCTGATGCGATTATCGGCAAATACGAATTTACTTTCTTATAAAATATAAGGTAAGCTTTTGCTGAAATCATAAAGAAATTTGCCTTTTTATGATTTCAAAAAAAATTTGAACGCACACGATGGCTTTCGGGCTGCAGTGTGCGTTTTTGCTACATTCCTAGCCCGTTTTTTGTTTCTTTATTTGTATGGCAAAAAATCAAATGTGTGAATTATGTAAGTTTTAATCAGAATTATGTAAGTTTACTGGCACTACTATGCTTACTTTTGCGTATCTTTGTATAAATTAAAAAAATAGGCTTGAAACTCTACATAAAATATATGGTCAGCACGCGTTGCAAAATGGCGGTCAAAGAAGAATTGAAGAAGCTGGGACTGCACTTTGTGGTGGTTGATTTGGGCGAAGTGGAAATCATGGAAGACCTATCTGCTGACGAACGCGCCACCTTGAAGGATGCCTTGCTCCTATCTGGGCTTGAATTGATGGACGACAAACGCGCCATTTTGATTGAACAGATTAAAAATGTGGTGACCGAAATGGTACACTACACCGATGAGATGATACGCACCAATTTCTCTGACTATTTGAGTGATAAATTGAAGCACGACTACACCTACATGGCGAATCTCTTTTCGGAGGTGCAGGGTGTCACCATTGAGCAATACGTCATTGCCCACAAAGTGGAACGCATCAAAGAGCTGATTATTTATGATGAATTCAATATAACCGAAATAGCTTACCAGATGAACTACAGCAGTGTGGCTCATTTATCCAATCAATTCAAAAAAATGACGGGATTGTCGCCTTCGCATTTCAAACAACTGAAAGTGAAACGCCGCATACCTTTAGAAGATATTGGAAAAACAAATGACTAATGAAATTTCACACTCAGGCGTAATAAAAAACTAAAATGGAACGAACCAAAACTCACGAAACGCACTACGCCAGCAGCCTCATCGAAGCCAGCTTAGACCCGCTCATAGTCATTGACCTCGACGGGCGTATCACCGATATGAACCATGCCAAAGTGGAAATCACAGGCATAGAGCGCCAGATGCTTCTAGATACAAACTTTGCAGATTATTTCACTGAGCCCGAAAAAGCACGCAAACTCTATAAACAAGTCTTTAAAAAAGGCTCGATTGTGGATGCTCCGCTCACCTTTCGCCATATTTCGGGCAAATTGACCGATGTGTTGTTCAATGGCTCCGTGTATAAAAATGATAAGGGCGAAGTGATAGGAGCTGTGGTGGTGGCACGCGACATATCGAAGCAAAAATGGATGCAAGAACTACAAACGGCTAACAATGAGTTGGCGTTTCAAAACAACGAAAAGGAAAAACGTGCTCAAGAACTCAGCATAGCCAATGTCGAACTTATTTATCAAAATGGTGAAAAAGGTAAACGGGCTGATGAACTGATTATCGCCAACAAAGAACTGGCATATCAGAATGAAGAAAAAGAAAAACGGGCAGCCGAACTGTATATAGCCAACAAAGAATTGGCGTTTCAAAATCAAGAAAAAGAGAAGCGTGCCGATGAATTGGCTTTGGCGAACACCGAGCTCCAATTTCAGAACGAGGAAAAAGAAAAGCGCGCCAAAGAGCTTATCGTTGCCGGAAAAGAATTGGTGTTTCAGAACAATGAGAAACAAAAACGGGCAGCCGAAGTGCTGATTGCCGACAAAGAATTGACGTTTCAGATTCGCGAAAACCAAAAACAAGAAGTGGCGAATGTGGAGCTCGAAGCTATATCCAATTCCTTGAAATCGGCTTCGGAATATTCCCTTAGCTTGATAGAAGCCAGCCTCGACCCCCTGATTACCATTTCCTCCAAAGGAAAAATCATGGATATGAACGAGGCTTTGGTGAACATTACCGGTTACTCGCGCAAAAAATTGCTCAATTCCGACTTCCTGAACTATTTCACCGAACCTCGCAAAGCACGCCAAGTGTATAAGGAAGTTTTTGCCAAAGGATTTGTTACCGATTCGCCCCTCACCTTGCGCCACAAAGATGGCAAACTCACCGATGTGCTTTTCAATGGTTCTATCTTCAAGGATGATCAGGGCAACGTGTCGGGAGTTGTTATCGTGGCAAGGGATGTCACTGCGCAGAAATTGCTTTCCAAATATTCCCTAAGCCTGATAGAAGCAAGCCGCGACCCTTTGTTCACCATCAATACCGAAGGAAAGATCACCGACATGAACAATGCCACGGTGAAGATAACAGGACGTTCGCGCGAGCAAATCATCGGCTCCGATTTCTATAATTATTTCACCGAACCCCTCAAGGCGCGCAAGGCGTATCAAGACGCTTTCGAAAATGGTTTTGTGGTTGACTTCCCGCTTACGATACTCGACCATAAGCTCACCGATGTGCTCTGCAACGGTTCCGTCTATATTGATGACAGAGGCAATGTGCTGGGTGTTGTCATCGTGGCAAGAGATATAACCGAGCAAAAACGCATCGAAAAGGAATTGATAGAGGCGCGGGTGTTTGCCGAGATGGCTACGGTGATTGCCGAAGAAGAAAAAAGCAAAGCTGAAGCTGCTAAAAAAATTGCCGAAAGCGCCGTCAAAGCCAAGCAACAGTTTCTATCTAACATGAGCCACGAGATACGCACGCCCATGAACGCCATCATTGGCTTCACGAAGGTTTTGTTGAAAACAGATTTGTCTGCCAAACAAAAAGAATATCTCGCTGCCATCAAAATGAGTGGCGATGCCCTCATCGTACTCATCAATGATATCCTCGACTTGGCGAAAGTGGACGCCGGCAAAATGACTTTCGAACAAACGCCTTTCAAAATTGCTGTATCCATCTCGGCGATGCTCCATCTGTTCGAAACTAAGATACAAGAAAAGAATTTAGAACTGATTATAGATTACGACGACACCATACCCGAAGTGCTCTTGGGCGACCCCGTGCGTTTGCATCAAATCATCTTGAATCTGGTGAGCAACGCAGTCAAATTCACCTTAAGGGGAAGCATCCACGTCAATGTCAAACTGCTTTGGGAAGAAAATGATAAAGTGCACATTGAATTTTCTATCAAAGATACCGGCATAGGCATAGACGACGCCAAGATGGAAACTATCTTCGAAAACTTTCAACAAGCGACCTCAGGCACCTCGCGTTTGTACGGGGGCACAGGTTTGGGTCTCGCCATCGTCAAACATTTGGTGGAATCACAACTTGGCACCGTCAAGGTGCAGAGCGTCGTAGGTGAAGGCACCACATTTAGCTTCGTCCTTCCGTTCCAAAAAACAACGGAGCAAGCCGATTTTGTAACCGAATTAGAGGAAGCCGACCCTGAGTTTAAAAACATAAAGGTGCTTGTTGTGGAAGATATTCCTTTGAACCAACTCCTAATGAAGACGCTTCTGGACGATTTCGGTTTCGATCGCGACATAGCCTCCAACGGCAAAATAGCCATAGAAAAATTGCTGAAAAAATCATACGATATCATATTGATGGACCTGCAAATGCCCGAAATGAATGGCTTTGCTGCCACCGAACACATACGCAATGTGATGAACTCCAAGATACCCATCATAGCCCTCACGGCAGATGTTACTACGGTGGATTTAGCCAAATGCAAAGCTGTCGGCATGAACGATTATATCGCCAAGCCTGTTGACGAACGCTTATTATATAGTAAAATTATGGGCTTGGTCAAAAAGCCTTTCTTGGTTGACTATTACAATAGCAATGCAAATACCATAGGTGAAGATGTAAAAAAACTACGATGCATAGATTTAGATTATCTGATGCGCCGCACCAAATCCGACCCCAAACTGATGATGGAGATGATACAACTCTATTTGGAACAAACGCCGCCATTAATCAACACGATGAAGCAAAGTTTGAAAGAGCAAGATTGGAATACCTTATATTGTGCTGTACATAAAATCATCCCATCCTTTTCCATAATGGGTATTGATGTAGATTTTGAGAATATGGCAAAAAAGGTTCAGGAATATGCAAGCACCCGCATGCAAGGCGATGGCATCAACGATTTGGTCTTTCAGCTCGAAAACATTTGTGTTCAAGCGTGTGTAGAATTAGAGGAGGAGTATAACAATATTAAAAACAAGAACGATGAATAAGGAAAAGATTAAGCTATTTTTAGTTGATGATGATGCCGTATATTTGAAATTACTTGAGATAGAATTTCTTCAACATGCAGATTTCTCCATCCAAACTTTCGCGACGGGTGAGTTATGCATGCAAGCTCTGTCGCAGTATCCCGATGTGATTATCCTCGATTATTGCCTTGATGGCATAGACAAAACCGCCATGAACGGTATCGAAACCCTCGACAAGATAAAAGCCTACAATCCTGATATTCCTGTGGTGATGCTCTCCGGGCAAGACAAAATTGATGTTGCCATCAACTGCATGCACCACCGCGCCTTCGATTATGTGGTGAAAAGCGAAACAGCCTTCATCCGCCTACAAAAAATTATCACCACCATTTTCCGTTACAAAAAAATGGAAAAGGAACTTAATTGGTATATGGAGAGGATGTAGCTACAAATGAATAACTAATTTAAGTTCAACCAAATCAGCTTGAACTTTGTAATTTTCTTGCTTGTCCTATCCATTTATTGGTAAGATAAAAGACGAATTAGAACTTTGGATTACTATCTATATATGTTTCCTGAAAACTAGTTCAAACCTTGACAACATAAGAGCACTTGCGCCAAGGCACAAGTGCTTTTTCCTTTTTCCCTAACCATCAAGTGAACATATTGTGAAAGACAATAGGTACACGGAGGTTAATAATCTATAATATCATCATATAAATTCATAACAGTATCATTCAATTGTATTATCTCCTATTTGCTTCATTTTAAGGGGAAATAAACAAACCATCCTTTCTGGTTTAGCATTTTTAACTTTTTTTAACGGATAAAAGGACAACTTTATGTGTACTTTTACACTCCGAAATGCGCCTAGCTGCCAAAATGTGATAAAAACACTTGGGAAAGCGCTATTTGTATCAAAAAGTAAAATTGAGTATTGTTATTAAACAAATTGCCTATTATGAATCAAGAACAAATTACCGCAATGGTTGCCCAACTCACTGGACAATTACAAGCCTCCACGAAAGCCGAAGAAAAAAATCTGCATCAATTGCAAGATGCTATAGCAACTGCATTGGTTCATCAAGACTCTTCAGGTATTCGTAAACAAGATTTTATTTTCGAAAGAAGTGATTTGTTTTCTACGCATAATGTGGTTGGCAAGCGCTTGGTAAATCTCCAGAATAGTGTAAGAGACATTGTGAAAAACAAAAAAGCTCCTTCAGAGCAAGTATTTGTTCGCAATGTGCCCATTCGGTCAACGCAAATTCTCAGCAGCGTTACCTTAGAATCAGCGGGAGCCCGTGTAAGAACAATGGGTCCATTTTATGATATACATGGCACACCGCAATGGTTCGATTTTGTTACGGTTAAAAAACTTATCTCATTATATGTGCAAGGGCAAACGAAACCTGCCATATTGTTCGATGCAAGTTTTACTCATCCTAGGTATTTTCCAATTGATTCCATTCCTGTTGAATTAACCAAAGAATTTAAAGTCGTTCCTGAATCTGTTTGGATACAAGGCAAGCTATTCAATCCTGCTATTCCGGAAGATCAATACTTTGGGCTGCGCGTTAAAGGCGGAACCATCACTCTCGACATGGATCCGTATATGAATGCTCAACATTTGACTATTGCTGCAAATTGTACAGTTACGTGTGCACTAGATTTAGAACAAAACACTGCTTTTACCTCCGACCCATCGAGTCTTTATGGTGTGGATGCCCGTAATGCACAATTTGTAATGCCCAACGCATTCAATTTTAGTTTTAAGAACGTCGCAAAACACATAAATTATATTGCGAGTCCAAAATGGAAAGTATATGGCTGCCATAATTGGTTTCAATATGGTGGAGACCAAATATGTGTTTATAATCCTTTTATAAGCAGACTTGCCATCCCTATGGTTTATAAAACCCCGACTTTTGAAGTTCAAGATTGTCAATCTCCTTTCTTTCAATTAAGCGGTTCGTCTCAAATTGTGAATAGTTGGTGGGCGTTGTCACTCACCAAACTGAATGTAGCTTCGCCCTTAGAAGTAGATGGAACCGGTGCTATCATCATAGAATGCAAAGAAGGTTTTGATGCGAAATGGACCAACCTCCAAAATAAAACTGTAGCACTGAAAAATCCTTTCTTTCTGTGTGAGCCCGGACGCATTAGTTTGATGGACTTGTATAGCAATGGGGAAGGTGCATTTCAACAATTTGATGGTTGGAAAGATGAACACAATCCTTATGGAACCACTTTCCATTGTAAATATAATAAAGATGCTCTTATTATATTTAATTCTCTTGCCCAAGGCGACGAAGCAATTGCTGGTGTTAACGATTGGGATATAAAAGCCGACCGACCTGTGAAAGTGAATGGAGAAGCTGTAGCGGTGAAAACCAAAAGCAGCGGCTACCTGATTGCGATGAGTACCAAAACTACTATGCTAATGGTGATTGATGAAAATATGCTTTGGGATAACAAGCTTCCAACAGACGAAATTCCGCATGTGAAACCCTTTGCCTTTGCAATGCATAATGCTCTTTTGACTGTAACCCCACCCAACAGTTTAGCTTTGTTTGCCGTATGTACGCCTGATTTAAAAACATTAACGAAAGGACAAATGTACTTAGGCTATGGCTTGTATTCGTATCTGCCGACATTGCCCGATCCGTATGCTGCCAATCTGGGAATATTGAAAAGCCAGTTTCGAGCTTCCAGAGAAAAACCAATAAGAGGTGGATTTAAAAGAGATAGCCAAGTATGGATTTGGCTATTGAGCTTGGTGAGATGGGAACCCAAGGACGAGAAAGTTAGCAATGTTGGCGTATCCTTTCATTTTGCTCCATTGACGACGATATTAAATATAGAAAAAGAAACTCCTCCTGTTACAAAGGGTAAAACCACACAAAAGCTAGATGCAAATGCTACTGCCGATATATTTAGCCATTTCAAACTCGATGCCACACCTCCCGAAACTCCCCAAGCCGATGATGTTGTAGGCATGAATACCCCTGATACCAACACGAACCCTTTCGAAGAATTCAATCTCGTTGACTTTTCTTTGTTGGATGTGAGTAGCAAGGCAAATCAAATGGGAGTGTCCTATGCAAAACAAAACAATCTAGTTCAGGTTAAACTTTCTCGAGAATTTAAAGTAAATATTCAAGACGACACCAATGCAACTATTTTCCCAGTACAAATTCGTGGCTTGGATGCTATCACAGCCGGCATAAATGCACAAGCATTTACCGTTCCTACTGTTGCTTGGGAACCTGTTTTTAACCTCACAACTCCAATTCCATACATTGTAGGGGTAAAAGATGCTGATGGTATGCTGATTCCGCCTTGTCCAAAAGATCCTCCCTTAGGATTTAATTATTATCCGAATGATGGCTTTGCTACTCGTATTGGGAATTTTAGTAAAAATCAAGTTCCTTTATCGCCTATCCCTATGGCAAATTTTCTTATTGAAACTTATAATAATAAGGAAGATGGAAAAACTTTTGCATTTTTTAATCTTCCATTTGGTATGGTGGCTTTGACAATTCTTGACAATAAATCCTCCCAAGACACAAAGCCTTATATCAAACGTACCAAACCTATTTTTGAAAACTTCATCAAAGGAGGCATACAACTTGAATTAACTGCTGGAACCTCCTTCAATGGCAATGATGAGAATAATATGTTTGAAGGCTACACTTTTCAGATGATTAATATTAATGATGTAAGTGGACATGCAACAGGTGCTAGTACCTTAGCAGGAACTCCTACGCAAATTTTTAATAATGAATTCCATTCTAATAACCTGAGTTCGGGATAAGAGTTATCAACATGGGTTGTTCGTAAAATAATGAAATACAAATAAATAGTAGCATTAAAATTGATTATATTTGTAGTACAAACCAACAAAAAATCAA
>CAIOJS010000075.1 GCA_903858655.1 uncultured bacterium
ATTTCATCTCCTATTATGATTATTATCAACCCGAAGCATATTTGCCCGTCACCAATACCTATATCGAAAAAGATCTTTCTATCAATGAAGAAATTGAGAAGTTGCGCTTGAGTGCCACCTCTTCTTTGTTGTCGGGCAGACGCGATGTGATAGTGGTTTCATCTGTTTCGTGTATTTATGGCATCGGCAATCCTGAAGATTTTGCCAACAGCGTTATTCATATCAGCGTGGGCGACAAAGTGGTGATTAAAATGTTTCTGCAAGCTTTGGTCAATATTTTATACTCGCGCAACGATGTTACTTTTGCACGTGGAAATTTCCGTGTACGTGGCGACACCATTGATATCTTCCCTGCTTATGCCGATATTTGCATACGCGTATGTTTCTATGGCGAAGAGATTGAAAGCATAGAAACGTATGAACCTGTCAATGGCAAGTTCCTCGAAAAACTCGATGCTATTTCCATTTATCCTGCCAATTTGTTCATCACTTCGCAAGACAAAATGAAGAAAGCCATAGCAGATGTTCACACCGATTTGATAAGCCATGTGGCTTATTACAAGGAAATGGGCAAACATCTCGAAGCAAAACGCATTGAAGACCGTGTGTCGTATGATTTGGAGATGATGCGCGAGTTGGGCTATTGTTCGGGCATCGAAAACTATTCCCGCTATTTTGATGGCAGAAAGCCGGGAGGTCGTCCCTTCTGTTTGTTGGATTGCTTCCCCGATGATTATTTGATGGTGATAGATGAAAGCCATGCCACAATGCCGCAAATCCGCGCCATGTATGGGGGCGATCGTTCGCGCAAGCAGACCTTGGTGGAATATGGTTTCCGTTTGCCTTCGGCGATGGACAACCGTCCGTTGAAGTTTGATGAATTTGAAGGCATGTTGAATCAAGTCATCTTCGTGAGTGCAACGCCCTCCGATTATGAATTGCAGAAATGCGAAGGCGTGGTGGTGGAACAATTGCTGCGCCCAACAGGCTTATTAGAACCTGTGATAGTCATAAAACCAAGCTTGAATCAGATAGATGATTTGTTGAACGAGATTGACATCCGTGTGAAACTCAACGAACGGGTGTTGGTCACCACGCTCACCAAAAAGATGGCGGAAGAACTCACCAAATACATGGCGAAGTTGAATATCCGCTGCAAATATATTCACTCGGAAGTGGATACTTTGGAACGCGTAGAAATCCTGCACGAATTGCGCATGGGCGAAATTGATGTGTTGGTGGGAGTGAACTTGCTGCGCGAAGGATTGGATTTGCCCGAAGTTTCCTTAGTGGCAATATTGGATGCTGACAAGGAAGGTTTTCTGCGCTCTGAACGTGCTTTGACGCAAACAGCAGGTCGTGCTGCACGAAATATCAACAGCAAAGTGATTATGTATGCTGACAAAGTTACCGATTCTATGCAGCGCACCATTGATGAAACCGACCGCCGTCGCGATAAACAGATAAAATACAATTTGGAGAATAACATCACCCCTACTCAAATCATTAAATCAACAGATTCGGTGTTAGGGCAGACGATGTCTTCTAGTTCATCTCAAAAAGAAATGAAAGCCTACATTGAAAGCGACCGTATCAATTTCGCCGCCGACCCCGTGGTGCAATACATGAACAAAGCCCAACTGCAAAAGCGCATTTCACAAATAAAATCACAAATGGAGAAGGCTGTGAAAGCATTAGATTTTATGGAAGCTGCACGTTTGCGCGACGAAATGTTCGATTTGGAGAAATTGATGAAAGAGAAAAACTAAAAGTTCAATTCTCTAATACCCTCTATTACTGTTCTTCTTTTTGAATTTTTCTTTCCGGTTTCAGAAAAGTATATTCCGGTTTCGGAAAAGTATATTCCGGTTTCGGAAATACATATTCCGGTTTCGGAAAAGTATATTCCGGTTTCAGAAAAGTATATTCCGGTTTCGGAAATATATATTCCGGTTTCGGAATATACTTTTCAGCGTTTTCCCGGTAACATTCATGATACAGACACACCTTATTGCATAAAGTTATAGCAAATGCAGCTTGTAAAACCTAATAGTACCTACCTTTCGTAATCGCATTTTAAATCCTTATTATTAAGTATTTATACGAGATTAATACTACTCTTTAACTATTTTTAACATCTTTATACTAGATTGCATACGAAAAATGATTACTTTTACCGATGTTTAATCAAAATCAATACACATGAAAAAAATCTTCACTACCACCGTGCTTGCATGTTTCTTTCTCGTTTTTCTTTCGAATTCCTTGCAGGCGCAATGCCCGGGATGCGCAACAAATATGGGATGCATTTCTAATCCTGCAGCACCAACCATTTGTCCTGCCGTAATGCCCGATGGTGTTGCAATGCAAGCCTACAATCAGGATGTTTCCTTTTATTTGCCTGCCAATTTTAATGACCAGGGTTCAGGCTATAACGTTGATTTGACCCAATTGGATGTGTTGAGTGTGACAGGTTTGCCGTTTGGCTTAAGCTTTCAGACCAGTGCAGCACCATCTAACATTTTTTATCCCACAAGCAATCCTCCCACATCAGAACATGGCTGCGGGAAAATTTGTGGTACACCCATTATGGCGGGAACTTACACCATCACAGTGTTTGTTTTGGCACATGTCAACGTAACTTCTTTGGGTGGCTTATCACAGACATCCAATTCTTCGTTCAATTTGCCTTTAACCATACAGCCGGCTGCAGCAACCAATAGCGGTTTCTCTATTGCTAATTCCGTTGGATGTGCCCCATTGAGCACTTTTTTCACCACCAACCGTCCTAGCAACGGCAATCCTAACTTTCATTATGCTTGGAACTTCGGCAACGGCAATCAAAGCACTGTGGAGAATCCACCTGTGCAAACCTATCCTACTCCAGGCACCTATCCCGTTACACTGCACACCATCATTGATACATTGCCGCAATATTATCTTTCGGCTATGGGTGTTATTTATGCCAATGTGTGTAATGATGTTTGGCCCAGTGGACAAGCCGAGTACTTTTTTGTATTGAAACAAGGAGGCACTGTAATTTACACCTCGTCCTATATCACACAAGATGCACCTGTCTCTTTTTCTTTTCCTCAAATAGCGTTAAGCAATCTGCCCTATACCATTGAGATTTGGGAAGATGATGCGCCTTTGGCGAATGACCATTGTGGCGATTTCACCATACAAGGACACAACCCGGGCACTTTCACTTTGACCATTACCGACCTCAGTATCAATTACACTATTACACATCCTATTCTTACTTTTGATGATGTGGATACGGTTCAGGTATTCCAAGCTCCGATAGTAAGCGCTTTATCGTTTACCCCCAACGATAGTGTTTGTATGGGCGATTCTGTTCGGCTTTCGGTAACTGCTACCAGCGGTAACATCTTCCAATGGTATAATGATACCGCAGCGATAAACAATGCAAACCAATCGGTGTATTATGCAAAAACAAATGGAAAATATTGGGTTGAAGTTTCGAACACCAATGGATGTCGCACCAACTCAACTATGAAACAAATCACTTTTATTGACAATCCAACTAAACCCGGTTTATGGATTACGTCCAACACACTGCATACCAACCTCACGGGTGTTAATTTGCAATGGTATCTGGAAGGAAATTTAATCAGTGGTGCCACAGGCATGACGTATGATGCCACCGTTTCGGGCAATTATTGTGTGATAGCCTCCAATTGGTTTGGCTGCGCCACCTCCTCTGACACGGTTTATCTGACCTATAATGATGCAGGCATCGCCGAAAACCAAAAGATAAACGGTTTAAAACTTATTCCGAATCCTAATAACGGCAAATTCCAATTGCAGTTCGACACAGACATTCAAGATGCTGTTCAAATTAGTATCAGTGATATGTCGGGAAGACAAGTGTATAAAAATGCTTTTGTATCGCTCACCGGACATGTTTCTGAAGAAATTGATTTGAGTCTCTTGCAAAAAGGAATATATATTGTTCAAATACAAGCGGGCGCTACCCAAGCCAATAGCAAAGTTATTATTCAATAAATTTTGCTTGTTGGATAAACTTTAAACAAAACGAAAACTCTACATAAAAAATCAGCCGATGAATTGAATTCATCGGCTGATTTTTTTATACGGGCGTTCTATTGTTTTATAAACTTTTTGGTAGTGATTCGCTTTTCGTTTTCCAATTTATAGAAGTAAATTCCGGAGGGCAAATCATCAACAGGAATCGTGAAAATTTGGCGGTCATTCACTTTGCCTTTCTTGATAGTGGTGCCCAACAGATTGATGATGCTCCAGCTATCGCCACTGTCGAAGCCTTTTATATCAACATGAATGAAATCAGCAGCAGGATTGGGATATAAAGTTAAAGCATAAGTGGCAGGTTTATCTTGTGGACGGACGATGCCCGAAATGCTGCTGCCACAAGGCGTGGAATCGTTCGCGTAATATTTCCTCACGGAATCTATACGTTGATTGAGCACATTTTGCCAGCCATATACGTTGTTGGGTTGCGTGTAATCCACACCAAAAACAAAAGCGACGTCCACGAACTCATATCCACCGGGTTGAAATGTGAAAGGTCCCATGCAGGCAAGTCCTTGACGATGGCTGGGTATGTTAGCCGCTTGCTCTTCTGTCCAATAGGCACTCGGATACGGACTTCCCGGGGCATTTCCCGTGACGCCCCAATTGCAAGGGTCGCTGTTGTTGGGAAACATAAACTTGGATGTAGGTCCGTAACCTCCGGCGGCGGGATGTCCTTCTCCCCAATAGCTGAGAGGGGTGTTATCGCGCCAGATGGCGTTGAGATAATGAAAATAATCCCCCGAGTTAACAGGTTCTCTGATTGCAGCCAAATTTCCGGTATCTTTAAAATTCATAAATCTGGTCATGCCATAACGTTCATCATCAATAATAGTATTCCCAAAATTTTGTCCATTGATGGCTTCGTTGCAATTGGTTGCTGGAATAAGCGTGTCATATTGTGGATTGTCAATGAGATCTTGATCCATATAGGGACCGCCCAGAATAGTGACCGCTTGAGCAGCAAAAAGATGCCCTAAAATAGGGTCGGAATTGGTGCCCGAATAGGTGTAATAAGAATTTCTTTTGATATCACTTCGGGTGAGATCATTGTGCTTATTGGCACTATTTATGTCATTATAGATTCCAATCATGGTATTGCTTAGCAAATAGGTTGAGCGATTGTAAATCTTATAACTGATAAAAATAGTATTGTTCAAAGCGGAATCGCCACATTGGAAAGCATACGCCATGGCTTGCACTTCGATGCCTATGGGTATGCCCCCTGTTGCATCGTGGGTGCCCCCTTTATCGTTAAAAATAAAATAGAGGGCTTCGTCGCCCTGAATCAAGGGGTAATCTCCATCAGCAGGATTATAGATTTGGTCGCCATTCCTGTCATAAAAAGGGGCAAGAAATGGCGCCTGATTTGCAGCAGGATTGCCATGAGCGGGCCAAGTGGCAATGCCTATCGGTGTAACATAGCCCTGGAGAAAATAATGGGTTTGATGATACAAAATCTGTTGTTTGGTCACCTTCCATACTTTGTTCCAATTCGCCATAGAAGTCGAATCGGTTGACGCCGTACCATCATCAGTTAAGGGTCCGGGATAATAATCTCTGCCTGTGGATGTGCCGATTCCGCCTGCCACATGGACTTGAGCGTTGATGTCCGTGCCGGCTATCCACAGCAAATTGCTCGAAATGGTTTTGTTGTTGCTGCCCTTGGGAACTTCGAAAAAACAATTATGGTTGCTTTGGAAATTAATCCCTGCGGAATTGAACACGGCTCTAACATTGTTGATGTCGAGGGTGTCGAAGGCTAGGGTTTGGGCAATGATGTTAGGGGAGAGAAACAGACAGCATAGGATGGAGAGCGTAAATACTTTTTTCATAAGATTGCATTTTAAATTAAACAAATGAATAAATGGTTCAATAAATTTTGATACAGCTAAAGTACTATATCTGAAAGGTGAAAATATGAGCAAAAAAGTTAACGGTAGATTTGAACAAGTTTACGGTAGGTTTTGGCAAGTTAACGGTTAAGAGGAACAATTAATTTTAGATTTGTGATGGCTCTGTGTATCTCTGTGTAACCAGAAAAACCACGGAGACACGGAGACCACTTAGAAACAGTAAGAATTTAAGATTTTTGATTTTAGATTTATTATTTGAGATTTAGAGCTTGGTATTTGGTATTTGGATTTTGGTATTTGGATTTTTTTACCACAAAGACACTAAGAGCACTAAGTTACACTAAGACAAAAAAAATAGAAAAATCAAACAATATAGCCATAAAAAAAGCCTACCCTTTCAAGTAGGCTCTACCTTTTTCCTTGTACCTTGTACCTTTTACCTAAAAGAGAATCTCCGCCGAAATTATCCCGCTCGGTTGTCCTAATTCGCCTTTGGTGCTTTCATAGATACCATAAAACCAAGCATATAACTTTTCTGTGCCCGACAAATCTAATCCATCAAATTTAACGTGTATTTTGCCTCGTTTGGCATTGCCATACAACACAAATGCATCTGTACTTGTTGGCATTGTGGTACCAATACTTCGAAACACTTTGGCAAACCGCATGCCTTCGGGCAATCTAATTACTGAAGGCGCTTCAGGACTTGCAACACTAATCTCCATTTCGCCAATCTTATTCTTAGTAAGGGTGAGCACCGGTTGCAACATAGCAGTTGATTCGCTCTTGCCTTTGCCCGGTGTTTTAGCAAGTGATGTGCCTAACTTAATGTTTGCCACTGTCCAATCATTGTCGGTGCCAAAAGCAGCAATTTTCAATAATAAACGATGACCTGTCAAACCATGACCTGAATAATCGCGAGCCAAGCGGATATTCTTCTTAACGGTATCACGTTGACCCGTAGTGATGTTTTTCTTATTGGAGTAAAGTTCTTTTAATGGCTCTAAAATAAGACGTAAGGAAGTCACATACGCACTTTCGGCAGGAGTCCAATGCCAATCTTCATATTTGTGGGTGCCCACGCCGCCACTGCCGACACTTAATTGTAAATTGTCTAAAGCAATAATATATAGTATCGCTTTAATGACGTTTTGAGGAATGTTAGTTGTTTCCATAATGTTGAATTTTTAATTTAGTTTATAATTTGATTAACTGATGCTTAGTTCTATTGTTTTTTAATTTATCCGATATTTTTATGTAAGCCTTCTTAACTTTTTGTTGATGCCCATCAACTTTTTGTAGATGCCCATCAACTTTTTGTAGATACCCATCAACTTTTTGTAGATGCCCATCAACTTTTTGTAGATGCCCATTAACTTTTTGTAGATGCCCATCAACTTTTTGTAGATGCCCATTAGCTTTTTTAAGAACGATTTCAATCTGCTTTTCGAGTCCTGCAATCTATACCGTAGCGTGTCAATTTTTGCTGAAAAAGGATAAGCTTAATTTTTTGACTTTTTCAGTATTGATGTAGATGCTTTTAAAAAGCAACGCGAAATTACTATGCTTTTCTTGTGTAAGCATTGTCTTTTTCCCTATTCCTGTTGTCTTTTTCCCTGCAACCACGAAATAAGTTCAAAATGGGCATATTTATGCAGGCATCACACCTGCAATTCTGAATTGCGTGGGAGTTTGTTTTGTGCTTATAAAAAATCGTCTGCAAAAGTAGGCTTCCGAGGGGTAATGTAATTCAATATAAATTTCGTGTACCGTTAATGTGGTATTGAGCAGCATCACCATAGCACGTCTCAACTTATCTTTGATGCAAAATTTGCTGATTACGATGCCTTCATTTGCTTTAAAAAACGCACCTATCGCATCATCGTTGCCTCCCAATTGGCTCACCAGATATGCCGCACGAGTGATTGGATTATGGTCGTGCACCGTTTCTTCCCAAACATGACACAGAAACTTAATTTTTTCGGTGCTCCAACCTTCAATCACATCCAACAGATAAAGATTTCCGACTAATAAGCATTTTCTCAGTGCTTTTCGTTTCGCATCGCTAAGCTCTGCCATCAGAATAGCACCATCCAAACTCACCACCTCATAGGCTAAACCCAGTGTGGTTAATACACTCTGCACCCACAGCACACAGCGACACCCTATCATTCCACGAATTAAAATCATTGTATTTTCCATACATCATAGTGTTTCGGCAGGCAGTTTTACATTAAATTTTGACTCGTGAATTTATATCTTTACGCAAAGGTAGGGAATTTTTGGGAGAAAAGGAAGATGTTGGATATTTATTTTGAAAATTATTTTTTTGGATTGAATTATTTTGTAATTTTGTGGGGTGGAAAAATGGGGAAACCAATGTAAGCTGGCAAATATTGGCTGCTTTACAAGGTGATACTGATTTTATATAACGAGTTATGTGCCCTGTTTACACACAGCAAACAATTTGCAAAAATACCGAAAAAAAAACATTAAAAATCACATAATATGAAAAAATCATTCTACAATAAAATAATTCTTTTTGCAACTCTTTTTGCAATTTCTTGCGGACAAACAGAGAACAAAACGCAACAATCAGCAGATAATTCTTCTGCTACTATACCGGCTGCAACAGTGGATACTTCGCGTTACTTTATTAAAAGAATGCTTAATTGCTCATCTAAGGATGTGACTAAATATATAGGTAAAGCTGACAATGGGCTTAAAGCTACTAAGAACTGTTCCTATATTAAAGATAATTGCACGACTACAACTTATCAGAATGGCAAATACAATTGTTACTATTATCATAACATTTTAAAAATGTTTGAAATAAAAGGTAGTTTTCCATTTGACGATAAATCAATTATTCTTGTCGGGTTACCCTTTTCACAACCAACTTTTAAATCTAGTGACCAAATTTGGTGGGGTAATAAAAGAGAAGATAATGAAGGTCCCATATACATTAAAGGAATTAAATCAGTAAATCTTTCTCCTGATGGTGCAATGATAATATGCGTTGAAAAAGATTTTAATAAAAAATTCTAAATCATTGAATAATAAGCGGACAACAGACAAATAACTGGCGCGTATCACGTGAAGGTTAGCGGCAATTTTGGAGATAAAGAAAAATTGAAATGTTTAACGATTACTAATATTTTTATCTGAAATATGACAACGACACCAAAAGTATTTATTTCATATAGCTGGACAACACCAATTCACTTAGACTGGGTTATTAACCTTGCAGAAAGATTAGTTTCTGATGGAGTTGATGTTGTAATTGATAAGTGGACATTAAAAGAGGGACATGATAAGTTCAAATTCATGGAGAGTATGGTAAAAGCTGATGATATTGATAAAGTTCTAATAATCCTTGACAAAAAATATGCAGAGAAAGCAGATGAAAGAAAAGGTGGGGTAGGAACGGAAACCCAAATAATAAGTCCTAAGATTTATGAGAATGTATCACAAGAAAAATTCATCCCCATTATTGCAGAGAAAGACGAAGATGGAAATGCTTTTATTCCCACCTATCTTGAAGGGAAAATTTATATTGATTTATTTGAGCAAGA
>CAIOJS010000076.1 GCA_903858655.1 uncultured bacterium
GCAGTGAATGTTAAACGTACATAACATTACGTATATCTAAAAAAGGTTTTAATCTGAGCCCATCGCAAAACGGTGGGCTTTTTTTATGCAAATAAAAAGACCTGACAAATTAATAATCTGTCAGGTCTTTTTATTTAACGGGTGTTCTATAAATTGCTTTTCATCGTTGGACTTCAATTTTTAAAATGCTCATTTACTTTGGTAAACTCCGCTTTTAAAAATATTGTCCGCCTCGAAAAATCTAATTTATAGCCCGCCCTTAATTCTTTTCTTTTAAAGGATCAATGTTTATGTCGGGAATAGGTTTTCGATTTGCTTGGTCTTTCTTGTTCTTCTTTTTCGCTAGCAATCCCGATATTTATTTTACGGTCTCCAAAACGTTTATTTTTCAAGAGCCTTGAAATTTCTTGTGCATAGCGACTTTCTATCTCAAAAAATGAAAATGTCTTCATCAAATCAATGCGTCCGATTCCGATTTTTTTGCCCGAAGTGCTTGAGTTAATCATCTCAATCAAACTGCCTGGATTGAAACCATCCATTTTACCTGCATTGATAAACATACGAGTGTAGTCTCCACCTGAACAATCCGACCCACGATCCCTATCGTTTCTGTCGCCGCGGTCTCTTCTATCGCCTCTATCTCCCCTATCACCTCTGCTATCTCTATCACCTCGCGCATCTCTATCACTTCTACCGTCTCTATCTCCCCTATTGTCTCTATCTCCCCTACTGTCCCGTTCTCCTCTATTACGATCACGACGTTTGGAATCACGACGATTTCCATCATCACGGTTGCTACCATAATCATCGGGAACTTTAATATCACTTGTGCCACGATAATAATCTAAAAACTTATTAAACTGAAGCGAAACAAAACGTTTGATTACCTCTTCTTTTTCGAGCCATTCAAGCTTTTTGAAAATAACAGGCAAATAGGTATCAATCTCCGAATGGTCAATTTCCACTTTTTCCATGAGGTCAATCAAGTGAAATAATTGTTTTTCGCATATTTCTCTACCTTTTGGAATGGCGGCATGTTGAAAGTTCTTCTGAATTTTCTTTTCAATCTGTTTGATAAGATATTTTTCTTTCAGATTCACGATTGCAATAGAAATGCCGGTCTTTCCGGCTCTTCCGGTTCGTCCACTGCGGTGTGTATAGACTTCGGGATCGTCTGGAAGGTTGTAATTAATAATATGTGTCAAATCGTTCACATCCAATCCGCGTGCAGCGACATCGGTTGCCACTAACAAGCGAATATTCCGATGCCGGAACTTTTGCATGACCATGTCACGCATAGGTTGGGACAAATCGCCATGCAAGGAGTCGGCATTATAGCCATCTTGTATAAGTTTGTCTGCAATTTCTTGTGTTTCGATACGAGTACGGCAAAAAACAATACCGTAAATATCAGGATTGAAATCGGCAATACGTTTTAAAACCAAATATTTATCTTTAGCATGAACCGTGTAACAAAGATGTTTTACATTTTCGGCTCCGGCATTTTTGTTACCAATGGTCACTTCGATTGGGTTGGTCATGTATTTTCTCGAGATACCAACAATTTCATGAGGCATAGTTGCAGAAAACAATAAGGTGTTTCTGCCATCAGGAACCTGAGCCAAAATTGCATTAATACTATCAAGAAATCCCATGTTGAGCATTTCGTCAGCTTCATCGAGCACTACGCGAGTTACATCCGAAAGCTTTGCAGCCTTGCGTTCAATCAAATCAATCAAACGACCCGGAGTCGCTACAATGATTTGTACACCTTTCTTCAGGGCATTTATTTGTGTTTCTATACTTGAGCCACCATATACTGGGAGCACTTTTAAATCGTCAATATAGCGTGCATAATCGTTTAAATCGCCTGCAATTTGCAAACAAAGTTCACGTGTAGGACATAAAATCAAAGCTCTTGGAAGCTTTGTTCCCGGATGAGCTTCCTGAATTAATGGCAGACCATAAGCTGCCGTTTTACCTGTACCTGTTTGTGCTAATGCAATGATATCCGATTTTTTGTTAAGCATCAAGGGGATAACTTCTTCTTGAACCGGCATAGGATTTTCAAAGCCAAGTTCTAGTATTGCCCTCTGAATTTGAGGGTTTATACCTAATTCTTCAAATGTTGTCATGTTGTTTGTTACGTTACGTGTTTCTGGGTTTGTATCCCAACAGATTTTATTGGAATGGAGGGAATTTAAACTTCAAATAATAATAATAATAAAA
>CAIOJS010000077.1 GCA_903858655.1 uncultured bacterium
GAAAAATCTATTCCTTCATAAAATTTCCAGTAGAACCAGTTTACTTAGGTGCTTTTTGTAACAAATACCAACCCACGCCTGCAAAAAAGACATTCGGCATCCACACCGCGATTATAGGGGGCAAATTACCGTATGTAGCAAAGGTTTCGGTGATGCGCATAAAAAGAATCAGCATAAACGTCAGTCCCAAGCCAAAAGCTATATGCAAGCCGATGCCGCCGCGCACTTTTCGGCTCGAAACCGAAACGCCAATGATGGTCAATATAAAAGTGGCAAATGGAAACGCAATGCGCTTATGCTTTTCCACCTCATAAAATCGAATGTTTTCCGAACCCTTCAATCGTTCCGCTTTGATAAACGTTCGTAGTTGCGTGAAGTTCATCACCTCGAGATTTTCAGCTTTAATATAAAAGTCGGCGGGAGTCAAATTGATGGAGGTGTCTTTTTTCAATCCCGAAGTCAATTGCTCTTTATAGCCATTAATTAAATGTATAGTATAATTATTTAGCGTCCATTTTTGCTTGATGCTATCCCAAACAATATTATTTGCCGCCATTTTGTAATACAAAGTCCCGTTATTAAAACGTTCCATCGTAAACCGATTCCCCTTGTTTTCTTCAACGGCATAACTTTCCACATACACAAAAGTGCCGGGAGAAATCTGCATGTGAATATTTCGATTGGTGTTGTGGTATTTATTGTTGATATAAGCCGTTCGAAAACGTATCATATTTTTGTTGGTCAACGGAATCAAAAAATTGGCTAGGTAAAAAGATAGTATGGTCAAAAAAGTAGCGGTTATCATATAGGGGCGAAGCATGCGTCTGAAGCTGATACCGCTTCCCAAAATAGCCACGATTTCTGTTTGTGATGCCATCTTGGATGTGAAAAAGATGACGGCAATAAACGTAAACAATGGACTGAAAAGATTGACGAAATAAGGGATAAAGTTTAGGTAATAATCAAAAATAATTTCAGACAGTGGCGCTTCCGATTTGATGAGGTCGTCAATGTTCTCAGAGATATCAAAAATAATTACAATGATAATTATTAAGGATATGGCTAGGAAGAAAGTGCTTAAAAACTTTTTAATGATATAGAAATCAATTTTTTTCATGTATTCTTTTTACACAAACCACAAACGGAGCAGGTAGTATAATAATGCAAAAGTAGCGAATTTATTGTCAAATAGGTATAAAAAAACCTGCTCAATAGGAGCAGGTTCTCTATATAAAAAACTAAAACGCTTAATCTTCGTCTTTTTCTTGTTCTTCGTAAGCTTTGAGCAATTGAAGTTGAACTTCGCCCGGCACTTGCGTATATTCTGAAAATTTCATTCCATAAGTAGCCCTGCCACTCGTAATAGAACTCAAGGCGGTAGAATATCGGTTCATTTCTGCCAAAGGAACTTTCGTAAGAATTTTTTGATAGGTTCCTTCGCTCGACATACCCATAATTACGGCTCTTCTGCCTTGCAAGTCGGTCATAACGTCACCCATTTTATCTTCAGGAACAATAACTTCAACTTCATAAATAGGTTCCAAAATTTTTGGTCCGGCATTTTTAAATGCTTCTCTAAAAGCATTACGTCCGGCAAGTTTAAACGAAATTTCGTTTGAATCCACCGGGTGCATTTTGCCATCATAGATATAAACCGAAATGTCGCGAGCATACGAACCCGTCAATGGACCTTCTTCAATTTTTTCCATGATACCTTTTAATATTGCAGGCATAAAGCGTGCATCCACAGCACCACCCACAATACAATTATGGAAAATAAGCTTTCCGCCCCAAGCCAAATCATGATCTTCACGACCTCTAATTGGGAATTCGGTAGGCTCAACCATGTGGTCTGAATAGGGTTGAATCAACATGTGAACTTCACCAAACTGACCGGCTCCACCCGATTGTTTTTTATGACGATAAACTGACTTTGCAGATTTGGTAATCGTTTCGCGATATGGAATTCTTGGCGGTAAAAACTCAATGTCAATCTTATTAAGTTTTTCTATTTGCCATTTAGCAATGGTAAGATGAAGCTCGCCTTGTCCATGTAAAATAAGCTGACGCAATTCTTTTGAATATTCAGGAATCAGCGTTGGGTCCACTCTGCGCATATCATTCAACAATCCGCCTAATTTTTCATCATCAGCCGTATTGATAGCCTTTACTGCAGCGCGATATTTAGGATTTGGAAACTCTATCTTTTGGGCTTGAACTTCTGCGTTCTTTGGTAGATTCAATGTATTGTTGGTAAATGTACTCTTGAGTTTAATGGTGGCAGCAATATCTCCTGCAACAACTTTAGCAACTTTCTCGCGATTCTTTCCTGCACAAACATAAATCTGTGAGATGCGTTCTTTAGAACCATTACTTGCGTTTATCATATCCATTGCTTCAGAAACTTCACCTGAAAGCACTTTAAAATAGGACACTTCACCGATATGGCTTTCGATAGATGTTTTGAAAACGAATGCCGAAGTTGGTCCATTAACTTTACAAGGAATATCTACACCTTCAATTGTTTTTGCGCAAGCAACATCATCAGGAGATGGTGTTGAATTTGCTATAAACTCTAACAAACGTGCCACACCGTAATTCAATTTTGATGAGGTACAAAGAACAGGAAATAGATTTCTGTTGGTAATCCCAAGTTTTAATCCTTTATAAAGTTCGTCTTCTGTCAAAGTACCTTTATCGAAAAATACTTCCATTAACGACTCATCACTTTCAGCGGCAGCTTCAATCAAGGTTGCTTGCAGTTCTTCCGCTTTTTCTTGTTCAGCCGCAGGAATGTCAAGAATTTCCGCCTTGCCATCTTTTGCGAATTTATACATTTTCATTTTCAACACATCAACGATAGCGTCGAAACCGGCACCTGTACTGACGGGATATTGTACTAAAGTTACTTTTGCTCCAAATTGATTTTTAAGTTGACGTATGTTTTCGTCGAAATTGGATTTTTCATGTTCCAATTGATTGACTGCAAAAATTACAGGAACGTTTTGACGAAAAGCGTATCTCCAGGTAATTTCGGTTCCAACTTCAACAGCGTTTTGTGCGTTGATAACCATTACGGCTGCATCGCAAACTTTAAAAGCTGAGAAAACTTCTCCAATAAAATCATCAAACCCGGGGGTATCAATGATATTAATTTTCTTCCCTGCAAATTCTGTGTACAATACTGTTGAAAACACAGAGTTCTGACGTTCTAATTCAATTTCACGGTAGTCGGATACAGTGTTCTTGTCTTCAACAGAACCTCGTCGGTTAATTACTCCGCCTTCAAACAGCATGCATTCCGCTAATGTGGTTTTTCCGGCTTTTGCGCCTCCAATTAGCGCAATGTTTTTAATTTCGTTTGTTTGATATACCTTCATCTTTTTTATTAATTATTAATAATGAATTAAACCTCTTCTTCAAAAAGGTTTGCAAAGATAAAAATTAAAATGACAAGGAAGCAACCTCGGCTAACATTTTAATTAAATTCTATCGAAATACTGCTTTATTTTAATAGGTAATGCAAGGAAATAATAAATGGGCAAGCTTATTCTGCAATTTTTGAAATATGGTTTTTTATTTCCTCCCATTGCGATTCGGTCATTTTAGCACCAATAACTTCAATAACTTTGCCTGACAAAAGCGATCCAATAGCACCACATTTCTCTAATGAATATCCATAGGATAAACCATAAATAAATCCTGCTGCGTAAGAATCTCCGGCGCCTGTTGTATCTATGCAATTACATTCAATGGGTTCAATTCTGTAAATCTCATCAGCAAATTTTATCAAAGAACCACGTTTTCCTGTTTTGACGATAGCAATTTCGCACATTGTAGCAATTTCGTTCAAGGCATCTTCGGGCTCTTTGCCTGTGAAAGCTTTGGCTTCTTCTTCATTGGCAAAAACAATGTCAACATAATTTGCAACAATATCTTTTAAAAATTCAAGATTTTGCTCAACCACATTATAGCTTGCCAAATCAATACAAATTTTAATGTTCAGTTTTTTGGCGATTTGAATTGCTTTTAAAATAAGGTTTCTGTTTTGAACCAAATACCCCTCTATATAAAAATAGTCATGATCTTTAAATAACTCTTCGGTCAACTCGTCAGCTGTCAATTCAATTGCGGATCCTAAATAGGTCGCAAAAGTGCGTTCCGAGTCGGGACTAATCAATGCAATGGCACGCCCTGTTTCAGCATCACCTTCAAAAAGAACAGGATTGATGCCGATATTACGCATGTCATCTGCAAAAAAACGACCGTAATGATCGTTACCAGTTTTGCCAATAAAAGATGTGGCTATGCCCAAATTAGCCAATCCATGGATTGTATTTGCTGCCGAGCCGCCTGATGACAATTCTTTTTTCATTTCTTCGGTATACGTAAGAATATTTAGTGAGAAATCTGCATCCACCAACTGCATGCTTCCTTTTTGCAAACGAAATGTATTCAAAAAGCCATCGTTTTCTAAAATGGTCATTATATCAACAAGCGCATTTCCTATCCCTAATATTTTTTTCACAAGTTAAAATTTTTTATTGTAAATCAGTGCTTTTCTTAATCCTAAACGTCAAAATATAAAAAAAGCCGCTTGCGCGGCTTTGCTCCCCCCGCTGGACTTGAACCAGCGACCCTCTGATTAACAGTCAGATGCTCTAACCAACTGAGCTAGGGAGGAATTAAATTGAGACTGCAAAAGTACTTGTTTTTTTTAAACTACACAAATTTCAAGAAAAATATTTTTCTTTTTTCTATTCTTTTTTCTTTTCATACCCCATGCTTTTTTCATCCATAAGATATTTTTCAATCAATCTTGACACGGGATATTTTGGAAATTCTGCAGGAGTAACTTTTATAAAATTATGATTTTCAAGTTCATTTTTAATTTCTAGATGAATAAATTGGGCATGAATATGCTGATGACTTAGCTTGTGAACCACCTCATTTGAATTGGAAATAAATGTAAAAGATTTTTTCTCAATCAGTTTTTTGAATTCGGCAGTTTCAAGAAGTTTTTTCACAGAAATGGCTCCTTTTAATTCAATCAATGGAAATTCGAACATGTTTTTCCAAATATCTTTTTTTTCACGCTTCACCAAATATGTGATGCTATTATATATAGGTATAATATAATAGAAAAATCTTTGACTAATTTTTGTCTTGGATGGATTATATGGAATTTCGGAAACCTTGTTTTTTTTATAAGCAAGACATTTTTCAGTGTAGATACAATCTTTACAATCCGGAATTCCGGGCTTGCAATATAAGGCTCCAAACTCCATTATCGCCTGATTAAAATCTCCTGGATTTTTGATATCAAATATTTGATTCAACTTTTTATAAATAATTCTTTCGGTTTCTGGCAAAGAAATATCTTTTTCAATAGCAAAAAACCTGGATATTACCCTTTTTACATTTCCATCTACTACCGGATAGGGCAAATTATATCCAAAAGACAATATTGCAGCAGCCGTATATTTGCCAATTCCATTAATTTTTAATATTTGTTCATACGAAGATGGGATTACACCATTATATTTTTCTACAATGTATTTTGCTGCAGCATGCATGTTTCTTGCACGTGTATAATAGCCCAAACCCTGCCATAACTTTAAAACTTCTTCTTCTTTTGCATGTGCTAATGAAAAAATATCAGGAAATCGTTCAATAAATTTATTATAGTAGCTTAGCCCTTGTTCTACGCGGGTTTGCTGAAGAATAATTTCCGAGACCCAAATAAAATAAACATTATTTGTGGTGCGCCAGGGCAATGCTCGTTGATGCAAAACATACCATTTAATAAGGGTTTCAGAAAATTTCATATATAAAAATTAATAAGGTATAATATTTGCAAAATTATACAATTAGCATAAAAAAAAAGAAAAAAAACTCGCATGTAAAAAAAATATTGTATATTTGCACACCAAATTAAAAAGATAAATCATAGTATATCAAAACCGTAAAATTAACTTAAAACAAAAATTATTATGACAAAAGCAGAAATCGTAGCAGAAATCGCTACCAAAACCGGAATCGAAAAAGTTCAAGTTCAAGCATCAGTAGAAGCTTTTATGGAAACTGTAAAAACAGCAATGCAAAAAGGAGACAATGTCTATCTAAGAGGCTTTGGCAGTTTTATAGTTAAAAAACGCGCTCAAAAAACTGGTAGAAACATTTCTAAAAACACAACTATAGTGATACCAGCTCACTATATTCCTTCTTTCAAACCCGCAAAAGTTTTTTCAAGCGAAGTAAAAAAAAGCGTAAAATAATTTAAATTAACTTATTATGCCCAGCGGTAAAAAAAGAAAAAGACATAAAATGTCGACTCACAAACGGAAAAAACGTTTGAGGAAAAACAGGCATAAGAAAAAATAGTCATTTGCTGTTATTAACTGCCATAATGTAGTATTCAGTATTACATTATGGCAGCTATTTTTTTCATTTTAAATCATAAACAACGACATTTTTTCGAATACTTATTATTATTAAAAATCTTATCTGTGAATAGGGAACTAATCATTGATTCAGGTCCTTCTGAAGTTGTTATTGCATTACTCGAAAATAAGAAACTTGTAGAGCTTCATAAAGAAAAAAACAACAACTCTTATTCAGTTGGCGATATTTATCTCGGAAAAATTAAAAGAATTGTTCCAGGGCTGAATGCTGCTTTCGTGGATGTCGGCTACGAAAAAGATGCCTTTTTGCATTATCTCGACCTCGGTCCCCAAATCAATACATTATTAAAATACACCAAAAGTGCTATCAATGCAAAAGCATTGACACTTACAAACGACAATATTGTTTTCGAACAAAATATTGAAAAATCTGGAAAAATCTCCAGTATTCTTTCTGTTAACCAAGAAATCCCGGTTCAAATAGCCAAAGAACCCATCTCAAACAAAGGTCCGCGAATCACTACAGAAGTTGCGCTTGCAGGGCGTTTTCTTGTGTTGGTGCCTTTTTCGGATAGGATTTCCGTTTCCCAAAAAATTAAAAATAACGAAGATCGCAATCGGTTGAAACGACTCGTGATGAGTATAAAACCAAAGAATTTTGGTATCATCATTCGTACGGTTGCCGAAAATAAAAAAGTTGCTGAACTTATTGCAGACCTTGAAGATTTGGTTCAAAAATGGGAAGCAATGGTGTCGCGATTGGAAAATACCAAGGCGCCAAAAAAAATCCTCAGCGAAATGGATCGTTCGTCGGCTATTATTCGTGATTTGCTCAACGAAACATTTAATAGTATCCATGTGAACGATACCATAATTTTTGAAGACCTCAGAAATTATATTAAAACTATTGCTCCTGATAAGGTTGATATCATCAAATTATATAAATCGAAAGAAACAATTTTCGAACATTTTGGTATTGACAAACAAATTCGCAATGCATTTGGTAAGAAAGTGACCTTTAAAAACGGTGCATATCTTATCATTGAGCATACGGAAGCGATGCATGTTATTGATGTGAACAGTGGACACAGAAGCGGCATTGAAAACAATCAAGAGTCGAATGCGATGGATGTGAATATGGAAGCTGCAACAGAAATTGCTCGCCAATTACGTCTTCGCGATATGGGCGGTATCATTTCTATTGATTTTATTGATTTGCATCTAGCAACTAACCGTCGGTTATTGTTCGAGAAACTGAAAACAGAAATGCAACCCGACAATGCTAAGCATACGATTTTACCTCCAAGCAAATTTGGCGTGGTTCAAATCACACGTCAACGCGTACGTCCCGAAACTAATGTGCAGATACTCGAGAAATGCCCCGTTTGTGAAGGTACAGGAGAAATCAGGGCTAGTGTTTCACTTGTTGAAGACATAGAAAATCAAATTAATTACCTGTTTACCGAACAAAACGAATCAAATATCAAACTGATCGTTCATCCATTTTTATATGCTCATCTCACCAAAGGACTCTTTTCGTTGCATAGAAAATGGTACTTTAAATTCAAAAAATGGATCCCACTTTCATGTTCTAATAATTATCATTTTTTAGAATATCATTTCTTCAACAAAAACGGTGAAGAAATAAAACTTTAGCGGAGTTCTGAAAATCGCTTTCTTATTGTTAGTATTCAATTTTAAGGTATTTATCCAGACATTTAGTCGGGACTTTTTAAACTTATGTCCACCTCAAAAAAATAAATTTGAAGGATCATTTACTTTTTTTTACAGCTCCAATTAAAATTTTGTGTACTTTTGATTCATCAAAAATTAAAAGTACTTATTCATTAAATCTCAAAGCTATTATGAAAAAAATTATTGTTGTATTATTATTCATTCCTTTGGCTTTGCTCATCACGCAATGTCATAGAAACGTAAAAACACAGAAAAACATGAGTTCGGTTACACAAACAACACTCGATTCGACCATCAACCAATTGGTAGCAAAATTTGGTGCTACGCAAAAAGAAAAAATCACAAAAGGCGTTACTCAGACGGCTGCACTGTGGATTAAAACGGATGGCAAAGATGCAGATTTCAAAAAATTCTGTCTGGAGAATTATTATGGTGATGATAAAAAACTCGACCAGTTGTTTGAACGTATGGAAACCAATTTGGAAATCCTTTACGGGAACTTCAATCGCATCAGCCTCGATTTGAAACGCCCTTTGCATATTGACAAGGGAGAAATGATACCCGTGGACGATATTTTTGGTGCCTACGATCCAACCGCCCACATGAACGATGATTTTTTTGCTAATAAAATCGCTTTCGTTACAATATTGAACTTCCCGTTCTATACGCTTCAGGAAAAGATTGACCTGAGCCCCAAATGGAGCCGCAAACAATGGGCTTTTGCACGGTTGGGAGATTTATATACTTCGCGGGTGCCCTCCGAAGTGCTGCAAAAATATGCGGATGCTTATACGGCTGCGGATAATTATATTTCTGCTTATAATATTTACGTGGGGAATTTGCTGAACGATAAAAATGAAACACTATTCCCCAAGGATTTGAAACTTATTACCCATTGGGGTTTGCGGGACGAATTGAAATCGCACTATGTAGGTGAAAACGGTTTGGAAAAACAAAAGATGATTTATCAGGTAATGCTCAGAATTATTAATCAAGACATACCCGACAGTGTCATCAATAATCCTAAGGTGAAATGGAACCCTTTTAGCAACAAGGTTACCAAAAATAATAAAGACATTGATAATTCGCCGGAACCCAACACACGCTACGAAAAGATGCTTGGAATATACAACGCGCTGCAAGGCATTGATAAGTATAATCCCCAATATCCTACCTATATTCAACGCAAGTTTGAACAGGAAATGGAAATCCCGCAAGCTGAGGTTGAAAAAATGTTCATCGAATTTATTACCAAACCCGAAATAAAACAAGTGGCTCAGCTTATTCAGTCACGCCTGAAACGTAAGCTGGAACCATTTGATATCTGGTACGACGGATTTAAACCACGCAGCACTATATCGGAAGACGACCTCACTGCCAAGGTTAGAGCGAAATATAAGAATGTAGACGATTTTCAGAACGACCTGGTGAATATTTTAATAAAGCTTCAATTCACTAAAGAAAAAGCAGAATTCATCTCATCGAAAGTATCTGTTGACCCTGCTCGCGGATCAGGTCACGCATGGGGAACGCAGATGAAAGGCGACAAATCGCATTTGCGCACCAAATTTCCATCCGACGGGTGGAACTACAAAGGATATAATATCGCTTGCCACGAATTTGGTCATAATGTGGAACAAACGCTCTCGATGTACGACGTGGATTATTATTCGCTGGCAGGTGTGCCCAACACAGGGTTCACCGAAGCTTTGGCGTTTGTTTTTCAGAAACGCGATCTCGATTTGCTCGGCATCAAAAATGATGATCCTTTGAAAGAGTATAATCAAACGTTGGATAACTTCTGGTCGTGCTACGAAATTATGGGTGTTTCGCTGGTGGATATGAACACTTGGAAATGGCTGTATGCGCATCCAAAAGCAACAAAATCAGAGTTGAAAGCTGCCGTTATAAGTAATGCAAAAGAAGTATGGAACAAGTATTATGCTGACGTGTTTGGCGTGAAAGATTGCGAGATTTTAGCTGTTTATTCGCACATGATTGATGATCCTTTGTATTTGTCGGCTTATCCCGTGGGGCAGTTGATTCAATTCCAAATAGAACGCTATATTAAAGATAAGAATTTTGCGAATGAAATCATGCGTATCTATACTTTTGGACGTCCCATTCCGGAAGTGTGGATGAAACATGCTGTTGGCGCAGACATTTCGATTGATCCGATGATTAAAGCGACTGATGAAGCTTTGCAAAAGGCGGCAAAATAAATCATATTGATTACTTGTAGGGGCGTTCGACGGAACGCCCCTTTTTTTGATAGTCCACTTCATGTTTATCATTGGGATGCTAAACTTTTGGAGTGTCAATATTGATATTGAATCCTGCTATTGTTTTTTTGCAAATATGAGATTTTATTTTGGATACTTCTGCCAAAAAGTTCAATGCGAAGTAAGCAATCGTGGTGAATAACATTCGATACCTTCATAAGATTCCATCAAGTCTGAAATATTGATTCTGAAACTTCCGAATGCTTCCAACAGTCATGAACTATTCATACTGAAACTTCCGAACCCTTCCAACAGTCATGAACTATTCATTCTGAGACTTCCGAACCCTTCCAACAGTCATGAATTATTCATTCGGAAACTTAGAATAGGTTCTAACAAGCATAAACCCTCAAAAGTTTAAAAAAGACAGCCTTGTTCGAACCTATCAAAAAAATTACCATAAGCCTATACGTATTTTTGTGCTCAATCAAAATACTAGTTCGGGCTTATATTCGTTTAAACTAAAAAAAACATGAAAAAGAACATTTTAATTTCGGCAATGCTATTGATAATCTTGAATTGCTCGATTATCGAAGCGCAAACAACCTACATAGCCAACCCAAGCGGTAGTAAAATCACATGGTTCGGCAAAAAAGTATTGGGAGAACACACAGGCACGATTAATCTAGCCTCGGGAGAGCTTACCATTAAAGACGGTATCATTGAAAATGCACGCTTTGAGGTGGACATGACTTCATTAAAAGATGTTGATTTGACCGACGAAGCGTATAAAACAAAATTGGAAACGCATTTGAAATCGGATGACTTTTTTGGCGTAGCAACATTTCCTAAATCAGTTTTTGTGTTGGACAAACCCGTTAAAATTGAAAAAGGTATAACCTTAGTGAGCGGGAAAATAACCATAAAAGGCGTAACACAACCCATTATTATTAAGGCAATATTTTCGGATTCGCCTGAAGGTATTAGGATTTATGCCTATATAACGATTGACAGAACCAAGTTTAATTTGAAATATGGCTCGGGCTCTTTCTTTGATGATTTGGGCGACAAAACTATTTATGACGAGTTTAATTTAACCGTTAGTTTGCTGTCAACGAAAAAATAACCCCAACCTAAAAGCATTAAAAAAGGGGACGTGTCAACACACGCCCCCTTTTTTTAATATTTCTTCTATTTAACTTATTGACCAATCAACCTAATCAACTCAATTAACTACTCCGTAATCACCAGTTTTTTCACCACCTTTTTATCCCCTGCATTCATTTCAACATAATAAATGCCCGAACTAAGGTTGGCGGTGTTGTAATGATAAAGCGTTGAGGTGCTCGTTAGCGTTTTGTTTTCAACAACGTCTATCAAGCTGCCCATCACACTAAAAATTTTAATAGAAACAGGTGCAGATGTGTTATTAATAGCAAAGGTGACCTGTTGTTGATGCGCAGGATTCGGATAGATAGAAAAAGAAGCATCAGCCTGAGTTTCGGAAATGCCTACGCCTGTCAACACGGGGATTTTCATTTGATACGGAATATAATTATATGCAGTGGCGGTTATCAATATACTATCTTGAGTAGAGATTGCAGGGAAACTAACGTTAGCAACACCTGCTACTACATTAGCCGTACCAATGATCTGATGGTTTTTGGTCAAACAAACAAAACCGTTTGGAGCATTGCAATTGACCGCAAGACTTGTGGCTCCCAACACAGTGGAAGGATTATGTGTCACGGTCATTGTATGCGGATTGTCGGTGCGAACCATCAACGAAGGGTCGCCAAAAATCGTCCAAGTATCGGTCATATTAAAGTCGGAATAGGTGTCGTTCATTTTAAAGATACCGTTGACGGATAATCCGCCGAAAGTCCGTTTGATATTATTGGTATTGGATTCCACTAGCAAGTCCACCATTTCGTCTTCGCCTTCCATTGGAGGATTCCAGCTTTGATTGATGGTTGACATCAGCGTAGCAACTGCGCCCGTTGGCAATGTGCCATTTGTAGCGCGCAACCATGCTTCCGCAAAGCAAGTGCCAGCCGTGAAGTTCCCGTTCACACATGCCACCGACCAAATGAAAGGCCACATCGTGGTGTTGGTCAGCGTGCCTACTTCCGTATTTGAAAAGCCTGTTGTGCCCCACGAAACATCCGAACCGTGTCCGCAATAGGTGATGATACCTGCCCCTTTGTTCACTTCGGTAGTAACTTGTGCTGCGGTGGCGTTGCCTGCAACATCTGCGCCCCCCTGACTTCCGTCGAACAATTCGGCACGGGTCAAATAGGTGTAATTAGTCAAACTGTCGAGCATTCTGCGTTCGTGTTGATAATCGTATTCGTTGTCGTCGCCCGGACCTTGATCGGAACCGATGCCTACGCAGTTATTGAATTTTCCGATGCTTGTTGTTGGTGTTTTTTCATACGAAATGGTTCGATTCACCTGAGTTGTCACATTTGTTACGCTTTCTGCCGAAAAACGTCCCACAAAGATTTCTTGATAGTGATCAGAGCCAACAATATAACCATACGATGGGTCGGATCCTCCGCCCCCCACCGTGAAAGTTGGGCATTGAGTCACATCACCCACTAGGAGCAAAAAGGTCAACCCGTTGGTGTTATAATAATTCGTTACGTAGGTTTTAATGGCTGTATAGGTTGTACCGGCAGTGGTAACGCTCACCATTTCTGTAGGGATGCCTTCATCATTTTTCCAATCCACGAAGGGCTGCATGGCGGTCATGTAGGTTGCATTGCAAATAATAAGCATTTTGCCATGTTCGTTCAAAGCGGTGTATTTATGATTGGAAGTATAGTTTAAAAATTGACTGCTGTAAATCCGACTAAATTCTTTATCAATAACGCTGAGTGCTTCATTACGCACTAAAGGATTAGCCACAGGAGCCGTGTTGGTATGCAAACTCACTGCCATATTGCTATAAACCCGCAACACTTTTGTCACAGGATTGTATTGAAAAGGATAGGTAACGACGGTTTGTCCTCTGAAATCTCTCAGGATATAAGGCTCTTTTAATTCTGCCAAGGTGCCCGGGAAAAATTGATTTTGATTATAGGCTGTGCCGTAAACATAAGGAACGGAGGCAGGCTCAATATCGCGGGTGAAATTGCCTTTGGAAGGGGCAATCTCCACATTTGGATAATCAATAAAATTGGAATAAGTCACCACCACTTCCATTTGCTGATTGTCGGGGATGATCATCGAAGTAGTAACTTTTGGCAAGTCGGGAGCGCCTGCTTGCAGGATGGGTGTAGAGTTTTGCAAGCTAATGGTCTGTTGAATGCCCTGTGGCGTCTGAACATCTTGGATGGTAAAACCATTCAGTTCCACCGTGAAAGATGAGCTTTGGATGTTGCCCGAAACTAATTTAATTTTGACAGGTTTCGGCGTCTGCGAACTAATATTTACCCAATTTTGTGCATAGATTTGAAAGCTGATGCAAACAGCTAAAAGGAAAACATAAAATTTTGCCATACTATTGCTATTTAATGATTACTAATTTCTTTGTGAATTTTTCTGATGTGGTGTTTAATGAAAGATAATATACCCCTGCGGCATATTTAGCCATATTGATAAAGAGGTTGTAGGTTCCTTGTGGTTTCGATTGATTGTTGATGAAGGTTTCTATCAATTTCCCGTTCATATCATAAAGACCTAAACTCATGTGGGTGCTTTCTTTGAGTGTGAAACTAATATGCGACATACCATTGCTTGGGTTTGGACTACATGTTAGTGCTGTGGAGTTCATGGTGTTTTCATCAACAGAAGCATTGATTTTTACTGATGGAGGGAAGAAAATATAATCCAAATAGGCAGCATCGTCGCCATCGCTCACCGAACCATCTTTTTGATATGCCCAACGGAAAGTGCGATGACCCGCAGTAACAGGATATTGTGCTTTTGTCCAAACAGTGTTCACGCCATCCCATTGTCCTTGAGTGATGCCATCAATAGAAAACGCCATATTGTCATACCAACTATAGGAACCACCATTGTCCACGCCTTGTTCGCACGATACTTTTTTCATGAAAGAAATCGTATCATCAACCGTAACATCCATCGTGACGAACAATTCGGAACTCTGATCATCGGTGATGATACCCGATTTAGCGCTATACACGCCTTCATACGGAGCAGCACTCAGCAGCATCCATGGTGCATCTCCACCCGATTGCCAATCAAACTTCGTGAAATTTCCCGTTTCGAAATCTTCCATCGCTTGACCTACCATCAAATCATATTCATTGGTTTTGATATAGGCACCCGATTGAAGCGTATAGGTGAAATGCACCACAGCAGAGGCAGGTAATGAAGAAGAAACCTGTATAGCAAAGGTGGCGTTTGCCGAAGAAGATTTCGCCAAAGTGTTCAGATTGCAAGTGCCACTTGTGATGGTAATATACGGACTTGTGGAGGTCAAAGTGCCTGTAGTTCCCAAGGCATTGCTATGCCCGGTGTTTAAGGATTGTATCACGATATTGCAGTTTTCCCCTGCATCCAAAGCATTGTTATGATTTCCTGCGGCATCATCCACCACAAAATTACCTATCTCCAAAGCAGGTGCATTTATCAGGTAAGAGAAATTCGAATTCCAGGTGTTGGAGCTATTATCCTGTATGTTCATGGTGAAATTAGCAACATGCTGATCGGGAACATTCGCAGTAGTAGTGAAAGCATAAGCTCCCGTTTGCGTAGCCGTTGAGGTTTGAGCAATTGTGCCCCATGCTTGCGTATTATCTGTAATCGTCAGATACGCATCGGTGGACGCAATAGTAGCGTTCACGCCTAGTGCGTCGCCTGCACCATAATTTCTCAAGCTAACATCAAAGATGACGTGTTCGTTATAATCCACTATGGTATCGCCGCCCGTAGTCGTGTTCACATGATTATCATTATACAACACATACGGACCCGTAGGCGAAGCCACAACTAATGTTCCGATATACGGTTGACGGTTTTGACATGTTACCACAACATCCGCAGTTCCGGGAACAGTGATAGGCGTCACCGTCATCGTCACTGAACCCAATGAATCAGCCAAAGCAGCGCCATACAAAACACCATTTTTCGAAATGGCAGCATAACAATAGGGAGCATTTGTCGAGATAGTGAAAGTGGTGGAGCCTAAAGGCATCAGCGAATTATAGCTCACGGTCATGGGGTCGGGTACAGAATAATATATCATCAATGAAGGGTCGCCCATCAAATGATAGATTTCCCAATAGTAAGGCGCACTCGAATTGCCCGATTGCTCAACGGCTAAATCTCCGGCATTCACCATTTGTCCTTGCGTCACATACCAATTGCCAAAAGATTCGCTATGTTCATGAAACGTACGGTCATAAGCACCCAATTTCGTAATATCGTAAGTTGGATGCAATGGAATCGTGGTGCTATACGGTCTGTAGCCTACTGCCCAAAAATAATCTTCATCCCAATACGTAGAATTCGAACCGCCTATATAACCTATAGCGCCTTTCCCATCGGCTCGCAACAAAGCTTCGCCAAAACAGAGCGCATCATCAAACTTATTGGTCAGGCAACAATTTCCTATCATCAAAGGATATTTGTGTGCATTGTTAAGTGTGGCAATATCAGCGATGCCGAAACCCGGATTTGCCCAGCCATCAGGACTACCATGCGCCGTATAGTTTGCCATACAAACACCCTTGCTCACATTTTGAATGATTTGAGAAACACTACTGCCCGAAACGGCATACAGATAGGTGTTAGAATACAATCCATGAGCAGCGTTGAAATAGGTTTCGGTGCCATAATTAATCTGACCATCACCATGCGTAGGACCATAGGTAGGGTCTTGACCGGCTATCATCACACAAGTATCCAAAAATGTTTTCTTCGGCATCAAATATTCTTCGTACTCTAAAGTCTTTTCCAATTGCGGCTTCAGTTCAGAGGTGTTCGTGGCTGAAAAGCGTCCGTAATACACCTCAGGCAAGAAATCGCCTGTATATTCGCAATAATACAAATCCGAAACATGCGTGCCGGTGGTCCCTGCAAACGAAGGAACCTGATCAATGTCGCCCACAAAAAGAACAAAACTCGGTGCAGGATTGGAAGGAGTGGCTGCCGTGTATAAACCTTGCAGATACGCTTTGATAGATGTTGTGGTGGTTCCAACGGCTGGATTATTGGTGTAAGCTTCCACCACCGTGAAACCCTTTTTGGTTTTCCATTGCACAAAAGGCTGCAACTGACTTTGAAACATCGGGTCAGCCACAATAACATATTTCACAGGATAGGTAGTCATATTCGCTTTGTGCGCAAGAGGTTTGTAATTGATAAACTTGTCGAACGACGGCTGAAAATAAGGCGAATAATAATTCTCTTTTTGTTGAATCGTAGCATCAACATCGGCATTATCGAAACGAATTTCAACTTCCAAATGCGTATAAACGCGCAACATTTTGCTCACAGGATTATAAAAGATAGGGGAGATGTCCATCCTGCCGAGATTCACGCCGCGCATCACGCCAATTTTCGCCACGCTTGCCAAATCATGATTCCCAAATTGATTGCTGAGGTAAGCAGCCGCATTATATTTGAATTCGGCTTTCGTCGGGTCATCGCTTTTCGACAGCGAAGGCTGCGCAGGCATCAGTGGAAACGAAATGCCCAAGTCGCTCAAAGGCATATCCGTATAAGACGAATTCACGATATTGATATGGATGTTGGCGCCCATTGGGATTTCAATCAAATTCTTCAACACAGGCAGTCTTGGATTGCCTATTTCGTTGGAATTGCCATACGAAGCAACACCCAAAACAGAAAACATACCCTTCTGCGTATTCACTTTCAGCAGTTTCAAATCATCCACGTTCAGCGTATTCACCACCACAAGTTTCTCGTAGGTGTTTTCCGTGATACGCAATTGTGTCTTTTCCCCATCAGGATGAAACGCAAAAGCGCTGCAAGCTATCAATAGAAAAAAAGCGCAGATACTGCTCGAAAATAGGCGATGAAATGTCTTCATAAGGCTTGGTATTTAGAAATTTTATGTAAAATTACAGGTTTTTCAAATACCGTGCACATTCTTCACAAACTTTAACATAATTTTATTTTGGGAGGAATGGGGAAAAGCATCGAAAATACGCACCTATGAAGGGTTCTGCGAATATCAGCGGAAGAAAGAATCAAATTAAAAATACTTAGTTTGTTTTACCACGGAGGCTCCCGACCTCCCGACCTTCGGTACGGGACAGGTACGGTACGGGACAGGACGGAGATGACTAAGGTGCACTAAGAAGAACTGATGATTTTGATGGGTAAACGGGATTAATTTGGGAAGTTAATTAAATGCAAAGTGTTAATTTTAAAAATATCGCTGTAAAACGTAGAATACGTGAGATATAGAAGGTTTTGGATGCATTTTGAAAAATTTCAAACATAGTTTGTAAGCCAAAATTTGGACATTACATGCCAAAATTTGGACATTACTTGCCAAAGTTTGAACCTTACCCGTCAACTTTTGAACCCTATGCGTCAACTTTTGGACATTACGTTTCAACATTTAGAGGTTACCTTCCAACATCTGAACATTAGCCCTCAACATTTGAACCTTATCTTTCAACATTTGAACGTTAAGAGAGAAAATTTGGACATTAAGGGACATATTTTGGACCTTAACAGGCATGTTTTGGGGGTTAGTTTGAGTGAAATGAACTCTATAATATGTTGTATAATACAGATAAACAGTATGTTTAACTGGAGAAAAATATTTTTTCAAATTATTTGTGGGGATAAAGAAATTTATTAAATTTGCAGCGTTTTATTAATCAAAAAAGATTGAATTATGAATAATATTTATCAAGCAGAAATGACCCGTAATCAGGCTACTGAGACTCAAATGGGATTGGATAGCGGCTGTTATACGGGTAATGCAACATTGAACACAAAGTTTGGCCAATATAAGGTTGCAAATTTGGCTAATAGGAAAGCGGCATCGGCGGCATTTCCTGATAATAGTGGTTATAGCGAGCTGAAACAAGAGAAAAAAAATGCATTGAGCGAAAAAGCTTCGTCTTATTCGGGCGTGAGTTATGTGATTTTGACTGATTTGGGCAAGATAGAAATAGCCGAGACTTTGAATGTGCATGAAACGGATTATGTTAAATTGGCGGATGTTGCTTGCCAAGCTTTGGCACAAAGTGCGCATGATATTATGTTGGAAAATGTGGAAGATTTGGGAGATGATGTTACGGAGGAAATGCTTGAGGAATTGCAGGATGAGATTGATGCGTTTGCAGCGGTGAAGGGTACAAGCGATGCGAAACATGAAGAGTCGCCTGAGTTGACGAAAGCTTTTGTGGAGAGTTTTGTTCCTGTTCGGAAGCTTATTGTACAGATGAAATTGTTGTTGAAACCGTATAAAAAGACAAATAAAGCGTTTTATGATAGGGTTATGGCTGCTATGGAGATTCCTGCGGTGAATGTGCATCATACGTATGTGAATATTTGTGCTTCGGAAAAAGGTACGGGGCAAGCGATGGAAGGTGTGGTTTTTACGTTGACGAAAGGGAAGAAAACAGGTAGTACGGATTGGGAAGGTTTGCTGACTTTGGCAAAGATGAAGGCAGGGGATGATGTGTTGACGGGTGTTTATAATGGGAAGGTGGTTGTTTTGGCGCATATATATATTGTAAAAGGCAGGGCGAATGATTTTAATTATGAGATAGTGGTTGAATAGATAAGATGAGAATGAAAAATTAAAAATGAAAAATGAAAAATTTTAAAAGGGCTTGGACCGGTGTTCAGGCTCTTTTTTTTTGGAGGAGAAAATCTGCTAGATTTTGGAAATCTTGCAGATTTGAGGGAAATGGAGGGGACTAAAAAGATTTAGGCTACAACTGGGAGCTATGCAGAACGAAGAAAAATATTATTAAAAAAATAAAGTAAATATTTTTGCGTGTAGTTGATTAAATATGTTTATTTTTGTAGAAGAATTTATAACGAACATTAGCAACAAAATATTAATGGATTTATTTGGACAATACGATAAAGCTAAACCCTTTTTGAAATGGGCAGGAGGTAAAACGCAATTAATTCCGGAGATTGAGAAAACATTGCCTGCTGAATTATTGAATGGCGAGATTGAAACTTATATAGAGCCTTTTGTTGGCAGTGGAGCTATTTTATTTTGGATATTAAATAATTTCCCTAAACTAAAAAAAGTTGTAATCAATGATATCAATGAGGATTTAATAAATACGTATAGCATAATTGCGAGCAAGCCTAATGAATTGGTTTCTATTCTTAGGGATTTACAAGACGAATATCATTCTTTGGAAAATAAGCACGACGAGAAGGAAGATTATTATTATAAAAAACGAGAATTATATAATACACGTAAAACTGAAAAGGTCATGCAAGCAGCTTTGTTTATCTTTTTAAATAGGACTTGTTTTAATGGTTTGTATCGAGTGAACAAAAGCAACCACCATAATGTTCCAATAGGCTCCTATAAAAAACCGACAATATGTGATGCCGATAACATTTTTGCAGTTAGTAAAGCTTTACAAAAAGTCGAGATGCTTTGTGGCGACTATGAAGAAACTCTGAATTTTGCAAACAATAATACACTTTTTTATTTTGACCCACCATACAAACCACTGAGCGAAACATCAAGTTTTAACTCATACGCAAAAGACGAATTTAATGATCAAGAGCAAATCCGTTTGAGAAATTTTTGTGCCAAACTTAACGCGTTAAATCACACTTGGATTTTGAGCAATTCGGACGTGAAAGGAAAAAATGAAACAGAAAGTTTCTTTGACGAATTATATTCTGATTTCAAAATTTCAAGAGTTGATGCAAGAAGAAGCATAAATGCAAATCCATTGAAAAGAGGTTGTTTGAAAGAACTTTTAATTACAAACCAAACAAATAGTCAAGAATATGTCAGATCATTTTAAAACCTTTTTATCCCAACTTTCCGAAACCAATGCGACGCTTGATTATTTTACTGACTTTAGGAAAATAAAAAGCAATGTAAACAAAATAGCAATCAAACTCAATCAATTAAATTACTTGATTGGTAAAGAGAATTTGAAAGAAGCTGTTAATGAACTTTACCAAGAAAATCCTAAAGTTTTTGAAGTGTTAGATATTCTGATTGCTATTCGCAAAAACAAGAACGCCAAGACTTTCAACAACAAAGGAGAAATTGTGCTGCTTGACACTTATTTTACTTCACCTGAAAGTATTTTGGAATACATAGAAGAAACAGGTTTAGCAGAAGTTTTCAGGAACAAAGATGTTACAAATCTTATGGATTATGTTTTTGGAATTGAAGTTGGTTTAGACACTAATGCAAGAAAAAACAGAGGTGGCGATAATATGTCAAAAGCTGTTTCACTTATTTTTGACAAGGCAAGTGTTTTCTTCAAAAAGGAAGTAAACAATACGATTTTTCCTGAAATCATCAGTTTAGGCGCAGATGTAAAACGTTTTGATTTTGTTATCAAGACCAAGAAGAAAACATACTTGATTGAGACCAATTATTACAATGGTGGAGGTTCAAAGTTAAATGAAACAGCAAGAGCATATTCCGATGTTGCTCCAAAAATAAATCAATATGATGCCTACGAATTTATTTGGATTACTGACGGACAAGGTTGGTTTTCTGCAAAAAATAAATTAGAAGAAGCATACAACATAATCCCAAGTTTGTATAACCTTATAACCCTTGAAGATTTTATCAAAAAAATTAAAGATGAAGGCATTTTAGAATTTTAAAAATATAAAGTTATGACTTGTAAAAAAAACCACGATAACTCTGACAATATAGTCAGAGATTTACCAATTGGACAAGAAGGCATTGGCAGGCATAAATGTGCATCTTGTGCCTATGAAATTGGCTATCAACACGGATTACAAAAAGCTGAAAACATAAATTTAGGAGATATTTTAAACAATTTAGGAGAAAGTCAAAAAGGAGATAGAAGACATCGAAGTCCACATGCTGCATATTCTTTGGGCTATTTTAATGGTGTTGTAGATAGCTACTAATGATACGTTCATTTTTCAAATCTGATGACAAAAAGTTCTATCTTCTTAAAGGAGATTCAATGGAACTTTTGCCTCAGTTTAAACATAAGTTTGACATGGTATTTGCTGATCCGCCGTACTTTTTATCTAACGGAGGTTTATCAATACAGAGTGGAAAAATAGTCAGTGTAAATAAAGGCAATTGGGATAAATCCGAAGGGTTTGAATATATAAATGATTTCAATAGAAAATGGCTTACTTTAGTTCGAGATAAAATGAAAGAGGATGCCACCATTTGGATAAGTGGAACTTTACACAATATTTTTTCAATAGGGCAAATTCTAACAGAATTGGATTTTAAAATTCTCAATGTTATTACATGGGAAAAAACTAATCCGCCACCAAATTATTCATGCCGATACTTTACACATTCAACCGAGCAAATCATTTGGGCACGAAAAAAAGAAAGCGTTCCACATTATTTCAATTACGAATTAATGAAACAATTGAATGGAGATAAACAAATGAAAGATGTTTGGAAGCTACCTGCTATTGTTCCATGGGAAAAATCGTGTGGGAAACATCCAACGCAAAAACCTCTTTCTGTTTTAACTCGTTTGATTTTAGCTTCAACAAAACCCAATGCTTGGGTTTTAGATCCTTTTACAGGAAGTAGTACAACTGGCATAGCTGCCAATTTGGCAAATAGAAGATTCTTAGGCATAGACCAAGAAGAAGCATTTTTAGAAATTAGTAAAAAAAGAAAAATAGAAATTGAAAACAATAAAACCGCTGCATTGTACAGGCAAAAAATCAATGGTTTTAATGATAAAAAAGAACTTGAATTGTTTTTAGTCAGTGAACTACAATCTGAATATTTGAATGAATTAATTTTATAATTTTACCTAGAGTCAAATTCTACAATATTACTTTTTCTAAAATCATTTATTAATCTTTACATACCAATTAATTTTATTAAACGTTATCACAAATTGCATCATATAGCATATTTCTACCTGTCCAATTCCAATAAGTAACATCTTGCTCAATAAATAGCCATTTGATTGCCTTTAAAATTGTTTCTATTGGATAGCCTTTTTTAAATTTCAATTTTTTAACTACATCCATATCTAGCTCTCGGCATTCAAAATAGTCATCTATTAATCCATCGACAATTTTATATTGCTTAGGATTTTCTTTTTTCTTTTTTGCCAAATCATGTAATATCACTTTATGACTAGGCATTGTAGTACTTCTGTTTTTGCCAAAATTCTGATTTTCTATATGTACTGTAAAATCAAAACCTTTATTTAAAACTGCAGGTCTTTTTAAAAAGACTCGATTACCATCCTGTAATTCCTCAACAAAGTAGATGTAATGTGAGCATAACTCCCCCTTTCCCTCTCCGGGTTTTTCCTTCAAGAAATGAAGTACTAATTGCTTTCTTATTTCTTGCTTATCTGTGGCTATTATTTTAATTGTTTTAGTTGTTCGCATATTTCGAATAATTTAGACAGTTCAATATCACAAGCTAGTGAAAACTTTTCAATATTAATTAGTGAAGGATTTCTTTCTCCTCTTTCAATTTGCCCGATATAGGTTCTATGTAAGCCGCATTTTTCAGCAAATTGTTCTTGACTCAATCCCATTTCCGTTCGAAGATGTCGAATTGCATTGCCAAAATAATATAAAATTTTCTTTTCCATATAATTTGCAAAATACATCAATATTGTGAGAATAGGCAACAGTCAATAAGTATCATTTAAATGTTGAATTTTTCCCCGTTCGGCAGAAATTCAAGTTTACTGTTCAGTGGCAGGCTTGACCTCCGTCAAGATTATCCCTATTGGCTTTTTCCCTAAACCCCTTATCTACAAAAACACTCCATAAAGTTTGAAACTTGGAAAGGACTCAAGCTATGTTTGAAAGAAATATTTAGGAGATTGGCTTGTGAAGTTCCAAAAATGCATACATTTGCACATTGAATCATTTATAACCATCCCATGAAACACTTTATCTATTTTATAATCCTTGCTTCCTCCCTTTTGTTCACAAGCCGCGCCGAAGCCCAAACCCCCACCATCAAATGGTTCTACGATGTCAATGATGCTTCCTTCGGGCAAAGCGCCGCTGCTGATATAGACCATGACAACAAACTCGAATTGGTGTTTGGCTGCTATCGCAATGACAGTTGTGTCTATGCTTTGAATGCCGAAGACGGTTCCTTGCTATGGAAATACAACACCCATCCTGCGGGCTACGAAGGCTGCAACGATGTGGCTCCCATCATTTATGATGTTGATGGGGACGATTCCCTCGAGGTGGTTGTCCCAAGCTCCTGCAATGGCGTCACCTTTTGTTTCAATGGCAAAAGCGGCGCCGTAAAATGGCAGACGGACACCTACGGAAGCGATTCGCCACCCACCATTGCCGACATTGACAATGATGGCAAACCCGAGATACTGCATGGCGAATTTGGCGGCTATGTCATCTGCATCAATGCTGAGAATGGCTCCGTCAAATGGAACATTCCTGTGGATGTTTCCACCACTAGCACCCGCATCAACACAGCCCCCACCATAGTGGATTTGGATGGCGATGGCAATCTCGATTTTGTCGTTGCCAGTTGGAAAGGCGACACCAACAAAGTGTTTGCCTTCAGAGGCTACGACCATGCCCTTTTATGGACCCATGCGGTGCGCGATTGGGTGTATCATGGCACAGCCGTTGCCGATCTCGACCACGATGACAAACCCGAATTGGTGGTGGGCGATTATAGCGGAAAACTATTTGTGTTGAATGGCGAAAACGGTAGCCTAGCTTGGTCTTATACCTCTCCCGACGGCTATTATATTGGCGACCCTGCGTCCATTGCCGACCTCGATGGGGATGGTTCCTGTGAAGTGGTGTTCTCCAGTTGGTATAGGATGATAGCCCTGCGCAGCGACAGTACCTTGTTTTGGGAATATGACATTCCGAATTATCCCAGTGCGTTTCGTGGTGCGGCGCTTGCCGATGTGGACAACGACGGCAAACCCGATGTGATTTTCGGCACCAGCGATGGGATGGTCATTGCCCTAAAAGGAACCACAGGAGACACCCTTTGGACCGTTAACCTTGCAGCGCATTACGGCAATGCATTCGAAATTGACCATGCGCCCATCATTGCCGATTTCGACAACGACGGTTTGCTCGATTTGTTCCTTGTGGGTGGCTATTAACTATTCCGGTCAAACTGTGCCACTGATTCCGGAGCAAAGTGTGCCACTTTTTCAAAGGACAATTGGACGGCAAAGATACTATATTTTTTTACATTTTCTTTCTTAATGATTC
>CAIOJS010000078.1 GCA_903858655.1 uncultured bacterium
TAGTAACTTCATCAATTTATAAATATAATTCTATAATATAAATATTTTTTTCCATAAAATAAAAAATATCTTCAATAGATACAAAAGTCTATTCAATATAAGAAAAGGATTATTATATGAAATCAATGTATTCATCAATAAAATAAATGGAGTGTTCAATAAGATAATTGGAGTGTTTAATGATGTAAACGGAATATTCGATAAATTTAATGTGATATTAGATAAGGTGAAAGGAACGTTCAATAAAATAAAAAGTATGTTCGATAAGATGAAAGGAATGTTCGATAAGATGAATGTAATGTTCGATAAGTTAAAAGGAGTGTTCGATAAGATAAAAGGAGTGTTCGATGAAGTAAAAGGAGTACTTTTGTCATGTAGAAGGAAGCTTTCATCTCATAATATGTCATTTTGTCAGTATGGAATGAAAAACTAAAAATGAAAAATAAAAAATTTATTATGTCGAAAGATACGTTTGTTTTATTTAATGAAAAATAAAAAATACAAAATGAAAAATTGGTAGTGTAGAAATGAGGCTTACTATTGTAATAGTAAAAATTTAAACAATAGAAGATTCCTTTGGAATCATTTTATTTCTCAAAAATAATATGGAAAGAAAAAATCAGGAAATCATTCTATTTTTTAAATTAAAATAGGTATCCCCTACTTTTATTTTATAGTATCAAGCTAATGTCACGCAAAAAATACTTATTTTTCTATTTTCAATCTTAGTAGAAATGATAGACACTACAATCATAATCTTATTATCTTATCTCGCCGAAATAAGATAAGAAGGTCAATTTCTTCTCAATTGCCTTTTCTATTAAGGTTAAGGAAATAAGGAAAATAAGATAATGGGTAGCCTATATTATCTAAAAAGAAAAGAAAAATGCCTTAAGGACATGAGGAGTTTCTTAGCCTTCTTTTGAGGGTTCGGAAGATTCAGATTCTGGATTTTTTTCGTCATCGGTGGGTTCCAAGTCCGAATCTGTTTCTTCTTCAAAATCAAAATCATCAGCGTTTAAGCCTATATAGTCGGCGATGAGAGCAGCTATGGAACGAGTTTTGAGTTTTTCGGGATCCACCGCCATATCTTTAGGTGTGTCGAACAAATCGCCGCATCCGGCATCTATAAAAATCTGTTTCAGCCTTTCGTTCTGCTCAATGTCGGAAGCCATGAATGCACTGAGTTTGTTGATAGAAAGATATTTGGTGTCTTCTATGCTTAGCCCTGTGTTGGCGAGGAGTTTGTCGCCTTCGGGCGTTCGGGCGTTGGTCAAAAACAAAAATGTTTTGATGATAATTTTACTCTCGAAAAACGTGATGGGCAAATAGCCCACCTTCTTGTGATAAAGACGATATTCAATGAAAATATTTTTATAGACATCGCGATGCACCACAGGATGTAACAAGGATTCAATTAAACTAGAATGTAAAACTCCGGTGTGAATATTGTCAAGCCGCTCGCTCAAACGCTGAAGCGCATGCGCTTGGATATATACCTCGAAACTCTTGTTGGATTTGGTGAACACACCGCCCAAGTCTTTCACATCAATATTTATTTTATTAAGCTCAGGCTCAGGAATATTATAGCCCCAAGCCACTCGCGTCACTGGACGAAACACTCCATCAATGTTTGCCTGAATTTTTTCGGGCACATAACTAAAAAGCTTCACCACCTGATAGGTGCCAATTTTGCCGTTCATGGTATAGAGCACCTCCAAAGTCGCCCAGTACATACGATGGCTCAAGTTGCTGTTAAGCCCTGTGATGATGTCCATAACACCCGCCAAATGGTTTACGGCTGTATGATGAGTTTCGCCCATATATTCCTCTTTTCTAGCTCTGCGCTTGATTTCGGCAGCATTATGGAAATTGTCGTCAACAAGGATATTCAAAAATCGGAAAATAGTGACAGCCACCGTAAAATAATCCTCCGCAGTGATTTCTTCCTTGGTGTGGGTGAGTTCTAAAGGAAAGCTAAAAGTCTTCATCTTTTCCGAAAGCAACTTCTTACAATTCTTCACGATATGAGAAGGAATCACTTGCCCCTCGGCAGCAAGCACTCGGATGGAAGGAGCGCGATGCTCAAAGATTTTATCCAATATAATGTTGGGAATCATCTTGTAAGCCTGCTCGTCGCTAATCAAAATGAAATAATGCTTGAATTTTCGCATAAACTCAGCCTTATGCTGGGCACGCATCACCTTCTCATTGTTGAGCTGTGTATGTTTGTTGCGCTTCTTCTTCATTTGCACTGTAGCTTTATGGTTGATTTCGTTGGCTTCATCAAAGAGATTTTTATGTATAAATAAATGTATATTGATATGATATGATGGAAAATAGATGTTTGTAAAGGAAGCTTTAGATTATTTTTTTGGATTGATGGGCAAAGTAAACGGATTGATTCTGCCATCCTTAGTAATTTCAAATCTAACAATCCTAAGCGGGTTGCCATTCTTGTCTTGAATTTTCATAAAAGGGAGTCCCAACTCCACAATTTTGTCTGCCTCAGCTTGAGCCAATTTATGGTTTTCGATATTGCCCTTTTTGTTTTTAATATTCACCCGCGCCAACAAGCGTCTGCCCATTGCACTGGGATATTTCAAGTCTTTTTCAATGATGAAAGAAAATGTTTTCACTGCCTTTTTAAAGTCCCCTATAACCCTATATATCTCTGCCAAATTATAAGCTGTCGCTAAATTATTAGGATTTATTTTGAGCGCTAACTCAAAATCTCTTTGGGCAGAACCTAAACGATTTATGTTTTGGTTGCACAATCCTCTACATGTATATAATGATTCGCTAACAAAACCCAACTCCTCCGCCTTATTATACATTTGTATGGCGTCTTCCCATTTTTGTTCCGCCACAAAACAATTGCTATAGTTATACCAAGCCGGCGCATAATCAGGATGATTCTTCACAAGTTCTGCAAACAACTCCATAGCTTCCGCATTCTTTTTATAAAGCAACTTCATTGCCGCATAATTGGACATAGTTTCTTTCTTTAATATTGCTTTATCTTGGATTAAATCATATTGCTTCAACGAATCTTCTAATCTATTCAAGCGATGATATATTGAAGCCAAAATCATGTGGGCATAATCGGACGTTGGGTCTATATCTAAAGCTTGAAGCGCTATCTCTTCAGCTTTCACCAAATCGCCGGCAACATAGGTGGAATATAACTCATTCAAAAGTTGTTTTAAATCATTCATAGCTTTTAAGTTTAAATTTGAAGCACAAAATTACAAAATTTTTCAGAAATACAAATAAGTTAAAACAAATGACCTTTTGAACATATATATATAGGTATAAAATAAAAAAAGGCTGCCAACGGAGACAGCCTTTCTTATTAGCATAATAAATCGGACAATACTAAATTTTCAACTTCAAGCTCCCGAAGAATTCGCGTCCCGGAGCAGGCTGATAACTGTTGTAATCAACTCCGTTATTAGGTTCGGTAAAACCAAAATAATGTTGGTTAAAGATATTTTTGGCATAGAAACTAAGTTCGCCTTCCATTTTGCCAAGTTTCCAACTATAAGTAACGCTAGCGCCATAGATATTATAGCCGTATTTATGTCCATCAGCAGTAACTATAGAACTTTCCGTTGAAGCAGGCTGATAATAAGTTTCACCAATATGATAATTATTGTAAATAGAATCATCCACCTGCAATCTCCACGCTGATTGAAATTCGGTATTAATGCTGATAGAAAAATTCTTATTGATGCGAAAAGCAACTTCAGCAGTCAGCATGTGCTGCGGACAATTTGGAATAAAATGAGCCGATACGCTGTCTTTCGAATCTGGACCTACACCATCGTGAGCAGGATAAACGAAGTGTGAATAAGTATATGCAGCATCAATGGTCACCCACTTAGCCGGAGAGTAGGAAACGAAAGTTTCAATACCCCATTTATGCTCTTCTTTGTTGCCAAAAAATGCGGTGTTGTTGCCCCTTCCCTGCAAGCTGTAGCGATAGAACCCATTTTTAGTAACCATATAAAAACCTGTTACATCATAATGAAAAAAGTTTTTAACATCGCCTCTAAAACCCAGTTCTTCACCTTGTGATGTGGCTGGTTTTATTTTTGTGTTCAAACCACCCCAATAATCAGGATTGTTATAAAGTTCATCATTGGTAGGAACCAAAAAGCCAGTCCCATAGTTGACATAGACACTGAATTCCTTAATTACGTCATAAGCCAAACCTAAGCTATAAGTTGGTTTCTGGAAAGTACGACTGCCAGATAAGGTATCGTTGAGATGATTGATCACACGGTTATAAACATAATCATAGCGCAGGCTGCCAACGAAGAAGAGTTTTTTAAAGATATCAACCTTTTCGAGAATGAAAGCCCCAACGCTTCTTTGACGTATGCTCTGGTTGATCAAAATCGTATTCAAATCAAAACATGTCTGTCCGAAATGACTGTCCACCCTTGTAGAATCTCTTTCAAATTCACCCGGCACAGCATATTCGGTTTCGGTAATAGTCTGAGTCGCATAATCTGCACCTACACTAAAATGGTTCACCAGGTTGTTTTTTCCGCAGGTCAGATTGTATTGCGCACTTACACCCGGATTGACGTAAGGTTTATAGTCATCTCCATTGTTAGAAGTTTCTCTATAATTGTTCATTCTAAAAAATCCTTTAATCGTGAGGTCCTGATTTTTCCCGATATCAAATTTGCCTGTAAGCGAGGTTGTGAGGCGTTGGGTCTTATGAAACTCGTTATAGGGAACGGCATCATTGTTCGAGGCGCGCCATCCAACATTATCTGCCTGAGGTCCGAAAATAATATTTCCCCTAATACGGGCAAGATTCATGCCTTCTGAATTCTGGTTAAAATAATTTGTATAAGTAGCCGTTTGAGTAATCTTTATTTTAGAAGAAGGAGTCCAATTAAGTTTTTCACTGAAGTTATCACCCATAAAAGCCTGATGTTCGCGATAACCATTACCCTGAGAATGGGAGTAGGAAACCCTGTAATTGATATTACCACTGGTTCCGTCAATTTGGTCCATGGCTTTCCAGAAGCCATACGAACCGCCGGTAGCGAAAAATGTTTCGGAGAGTGGTTTCGCGCCACCATCTTTTGTAGTAATATTAACCACACCGCCTGTAGAACTGCCACCGTACATAGAAGTAGTAAGGCCTTTAACCACTTCCACATTTTTTACGGTTTGCCAATCAACATCGTATAAGTCGGGACAATAACCTCCTGGGTCATTAACCGAAATACCATCTATAAAAACGGCAATTCCTCTAAAACCACTTTCGGATAAAACTCCCTGTCCGCGGATATATAAATGAACCCGTGAACCATCGGTGCCGTTATCAACTTTAACACCAGGGACAAGCCGAAAAACTTCGTCGGCAGAAATGGATTTATTCAAAGTGTTTAATTGCCTTACCTGAACTACAGAGATAGCAGCGGGAATTTCTTTCATTGGTGTTACCGAACGTAAAGCTGTAATAACAACTTCGTTCAATGATTTCTGCATAATCGTATCTTTCTTTTCTGTCTTATTTTGCGAAAATAAAGGCAGACCAAAGCATACGACTATCAAAAAAAATGTTATCTTTTTCATTTCAATAATCTTTAAATTTATAAATAATAGAAAAGACATCTTGCACTAATGGTGCAAAACATCAAAATAAGAGCATATACCTATATACTATAGTAAAGAAAATATTTGGGAGGTGGAACTTCAATTTCCTTATCGGTATAATATAATTTAATATTTTGTTCCGGTAGATATTTAAAGAAAGTAAAATAGATTTTAAACGTTTTTTTATCTTTACATATAGCTTCTTTCACCACATGCTTTAGTAAATTGCTTGTCTTTTGGCTAACGGGCGAACTTTGGTCTGTTTGTCGTTCCACATGCGAACTCAAGTCTGCATAAAGTTGTTCCTCCTTTTCATCGTTGATACAATAGAAATAATTAGTATCAGCATTTCTTTTCACTTTGATGATGTCATAAAGCTTTCCGAAGAAAAAAAACTCCGAATCATTTATTTTCCTGAATCCACTTTTTCCTGATTTCTTTTCATTATTAGTAAGTTTTATTAAAAACAACTCCTCATCGGGTATGCTATTTTTGATGTTTGCCTTAATTTCATTTCTTACAGCGAATTGAATAGACTTAAATACAATAAAATAACCGAGCGAGTTATACAACATAAGGAAAGCCAACAATATAGAAATGCTCTTTTTCAAGATTTTTTTTTTTGCAAATATCAAAAATAAAATCGAGAAAAATAAAAAAAATGAAAAATATTTTTTTTGTGTCAAAAAATATTCTGACCTTTGTAACCTTAATCGAAAAAAAAAGTATAAATTCGCAATAAAAAAAAGTTTTTTGTTGTTGGAATAAAAAAAAATAGTAATTTTACGGTCGGAAATTTTTATTGGTGTTAAAATGTATTTTTGAATAATCAGACACAGGTTTATATGAGATATTTTAAAAAATGGTGCTTAATCCTTTTAGCAGTTTTTGTTGCTGAAGTAGCTTTCGATTCATGTTCAAGACATTATCGTTATAAGAAAATGATAAAACGTAGGCGTTCGTCTATAACTATACGATACCAATCGCCTTATCAGAAAAAACTCAACAAAAATATAATTCCTATTAATAAGAATTATATTATTCGTAATAAGCGAAATACAACCGGAGCACCTAACTCGGGTAAAAAATAATTTATGTGTATAAAAAGAAAGCTGCTTATTTCTAAGCAGCTTTTTTTGTTGTCATCCATTACTATGTTCGAAATTATTTCGTTTTTATAATCTTGGTTGCATAAATATTTTTCCCTGAAACAACTTTGAGCAAATAATTTCCTTTTCGCAGATTGCCAAGACCGGTAATCATAATATAATTACATCCGGGATTCTTTGTGATATTTTCTTTGCTGTATGCCAACTTCCCTGAAATTTCATAAATATTGACATCCAAAGCTGCTGTATCATTTGAATAAAACATTATTGAAAAGTAATCCTGAAAAGGGTTTGGAAATATATTAATGGACTTTTCACTATCAAAATTATAGATTCTATTGCCACTTAAAATCAAATTGGCAGCAGGAAAATTGGGGATACCATAACCATAATCAGCGTCGGGAGAGAAAAATTTGCTTGCAGAAGCTATCACAGCATTAATGATTTGCATATTGGTCTTGGTTGGATTTGCCTGCAACAAACACGCCACAGAACCTGCCATGACTGGCGAAGAAAATGAGGTGCCATTTCCGGGCATTACGCTTCCGGTCGTGGTGGAAACATAAGTGCCAAAGCCCATAGCACAAACGCTGGGTTTCACGCGACCATCCACCGTAGGACCTCTTGAGCTAAAACTAGCAAGTATTCTTTTCGAATCAACAGCACCTATGGATAAAATGCTATCAGCATCGGCAGGGGCACCAATGTAATGCCAATCGCTGGCACCTGAATTTCCTGCACTGTTTACTACAATAATCCCTTTGCTTGAAGCCAAAGCAGCACCTTGAGAGGCACGACAGGTTTTTCCATTCAAGTCGGCATAGGTATGATCCCATTTAGGATTGAAGAATTGGGTATATCCCAAGGAAGAATTGATGACATCTGCTCCTACACTATCGGCAAATTCGGCAGCGGACACCCAATTGTCTTCTTCAACAGGGTATTCGGTGTCGGCATCTTCTGAACGCAACAACCAAAAGTTGGCTTTCGGTGCTGTGCCAATAATACTTCCCGGAACATTGCCTCCCATGATTGACAACACCATCATGCCATGCGTGCTTCGGGTGAATACATTGCCGCCGGGTTGTACAAAATCTTTAGTTCCTAAAATTTGATTGCTCGCCCACAAACTATCGAACACATGGATAGAATCAACTTTATAGAAACCTGCATCCAGAATGGCAATTGTAATTCCTTGACCACGAAACCCCCGCTCATGCATATAATCCATGCCAATCATTTGAGCTTGTGTGAGCGAAGGACCATAATCAAATTCTTTTTTCTCCGAAAAATTTGAAGAAAGTTCTTGATCCTTCAGGCTACCTTTATAACTATTGGTTCCATCAATGTCTTTATGTCGGTCTTTGAGTTTCACGCCTTTTTTCGCAGAAGTCTCGGCAAGCGTATCTATACCTGAAACAAAGGGCAAGGCAAGAATCTTGGCTATCACAGTTGAATCCAAAGTGGATATGGTTATGCAATTAAACCATTTTGATATGGTATAAACCACTGCGCCTGTATTTCTGACACTATCAATATACCAAGAATTGACAGGCAAATCATTCGATTTTATCGCAATATTCTGACGCGAGCGTCTATCCAAAGCTTTTTGGGATAAAAACTGTTCAGGGTGCGAGATGGAATAAGAAGTATTATTTTTGTCTTTAAACGTTACTCGAAACTTTGATGCAACGTATTGTGCGTTTACAGTCAGAATCATCAGACATATTAATATGGTAAAGCTTATTTTTTTCATGTGGTACTTTTTAGTAATAATTACAAACTTGTTTATTTTATTACACCCCCACCAATCAAATCATTGCCTTCATAGAAAACTGCGGATTGACCGGGTGTGATTGCAGATACAGGTTTATCAAATACAACGTGAATGTCATCCTGCGTTTTATTCAAAATACTTAAAGTTCCTGCATCCTTATAGCGAATCTTGGTTGTGATAGTATTTAATTGTGTGAAATCTTCATACTTCATCAGGTTTAGTGAATCAGCATGCAATTCGGATTTTAGCAATTCATCTTTGATGCCTAACTCGACTGAATTAGTTTCGGGATTAATATTTTTGACATACAAAGGATGTCCCACGGCAACTTCCAGTCCTTTGCGTTGCCCTATAGTATAAAACGGATATCCATGATGTTTCCCGATTATCTTACCATCCACCAACACAAAGTTGCCTCCATCCACTTGCTGCTCCAATCCCTCAACTCTTCTTTTCAGAAAACTGCGATAATCATTATCGGGAATGAAACATACTTCATAGCTTTCGCTTTTATCTGCCAAACGCGGAAGCCCGCAATCCTTTGCCATTTCTTTTATTTCAGATTTCTGATAGTTTCCCAAAGGAAAGATAGTACGTTGAAGATGTTCCTGCGACAATCCCCATAACACATAGGTTTGATCTTTGGATTCATCAAGACCTTTGCGAAGAAAGAAGCGATTGTTTTCATGTATCAATTGCGAATAGTGACCTGTGGCTATAAAATCACAATTAAGTTGGTCGGCTTTCTTCAATAAATCGTCCCACTTCACCAATTTGTTGCATAGCACACAAGGATTGGGTGTGCGCCCTACCATGTATTCATCAATGAAGTTACTGATAATTTTTTCTTCAAACTCTTTTCTCAGGTCGAGTACATAATGTGGAAAGTCGAATTTAACGGCAACAGCTCGGGCATCATTGATGGAATCTAAACTGCAACATCCCGTTTCTTTTGGTGAAGAACCCGAAGAGGCATAATCCCAAGTTTTCATTGTGATGCCAACAAGTTCGTAGCCTTGATCGCGCAACAATATCGCGGCTACAGAGCTGTCCACTCCCCCACTCATTGCCATTAAAACTCTGCCTTTTCGCGACATAATTATTTGTTATCATATTTTATCATTCCTGCCCAGGACATGAAACCTTCCAAAAGAGATTTCTCTACCACTACAGGAATCCCCGGATCAGGATTCAAAGTCAAAATAGGATTATCTTTGTCGAAAGTCTTACGGTTTTTGAAAGACCGTAACGCGATGATGAAGTTGGCATTTACTCGAAAAAAATGATTCTCACCCAAAAGATTCTCCATCTGACTTAAGTTATACGACACTAAAATTTGTTCGCCGGAATTTAATCGAATATAAACTTCTGTGCCTTTTTGCTCGCAAAAGGCAATATCTAAGATGTTGGTGCAAACTTTTTCGTTTTTATTCATGGTGATGATTTCTTCTTTCACCACCGTTCCTGCTTTGTAAGTGAGCTTTCGGTCGCCAAAACCATTCTCATTAAAAAACATCCACTCGCCTTCTTTGACATCATTCTGAAACATGCCTGTCAAAAATACCTTTCCTGTCAAATCATAATACTTGACGATTCCTTGCTGCTTTCCCAAAGTGTAATTTACGCGCATTTTTATAATGCTATCGGAATAGTATTCTTCACACAAACCTTCAAGCAAATCATTTTTATAGGTTTCAATCTTATTGATTTTTCCGTTTTCGTAGTAGTATCTCCACACACCGCTCTTTATGCCGTTCTGGTAGTTTTCTTCCGACATTTTTCCTTCACTTGCACTATAATATATCCATGTGCCATCTTTCTTTTTATCCACATAAGTGCCTTCAGCATTTTTCTTGCCATTATCGTAAAACAAAGTAGTTTTTGCTGTCATGCCGTTGTTTGCATAATTGGTGATGGCTTTAATATTTTTGCTAGGGAAATAATATTTGAATTCCCCAACGGGGAAATTATCTTTGAAAGTACCTTCATATTTTAGTGTGTCGTTTGCGTACTTTTTCCAATAGCCTTGTTTCCTGCCGAGCGAATCTGTTACATTTATTTTCTTGTTGGGTTGCGCAAAAAGCGTGGCTGTTGACAGCACGAAGAGAAACATTAGAAATAAAGCACTATTTTTCATGGTTATGTTGTATTGATTCTGAGAATTCTATTAGATTATTGTAAACGTAATCGAACAAGTGATTATTATATGCATCGGTGGGTTTGCTTTTGCTGATATACACGGCAACCATGCCAAGTTTGCGAGCAAATTCCATATCTGTAATAGCATCGCCCACCATAATGGTTTTTGAGAAATCTATTTCGGGGAAATCTTTCTGAGCTTGCATCGCCATGCCAACTTCGGGTTTTCGATGGGAACTGTTGGTATCGGCTAAGTCGGGACAGAAATAAATACCGTGAATTTCTCCCCCGCTTTGTTTTATTTCGTTGCACATATAATTATGTATGATTTCCAAGTCGGCGATTTGCATAGCGCCTTTGCCAATGCCTTGCTGATTGGTGATGACGATTATTCTTCCAAAAAAAGAAGATAGTTTCGCTATAGCTTCTTTCACCCCGCTAATAAATTCAAACTCCGCGATGCTTTTTACATAATCATCAGGAAGTTTTTTATTTATAACTCCATCTCTATCGAGAAACAAGGTCCATTCTTTATTTATTTTCAACTTATGATTCACTTGTTTCCTATTTTAAACCACAAAGGCATTAGCAAGTTTCGTTCTTTATAAATTCCAAATACCAAATTCCAAATCCCAAATCCCAAATACCATATTCCAAATCCCATATCAAAATTCATAAATCAAAAATCAAAAATTAAAATCCTTCGCCGAAGAGTTCTTTCTCTATTATCTCACAAAATATATGCCCCAAAAGTATGTGGGCTTCTTGTATGCGGGGTGTTTTGTTGGAGGGAACGTTGATGAGATAGTCGCAGAGGTCTTTCATGACGCCGCCTGTTTCGCCCGTGAAACCTACCACCATCATTTCGCAAGAGCGAGCAGCTTGAACAGCGTTTATAATGTTTTGCGAATTGCCTGAAGTGGAAATCGCCACGAGCATATCGCCCGCTCTGCCTTTGGCTTTCACCATACGCGCATATACTTCGTCGAAGGAATAGTCGTTGGCAACGGCAGTTACGAATGACGAGTTGACATGCAAGGCTTCCGCATCCAAAGGCGGGCGGTCGAAGGCAAAACGCCCCGATAGTTCGGCGGCAATATGTTGGGCATCGGCGGCACTGCCCCCATTTCCGCACAACAATATGCGCCCTTTGTTCTTCAATATTTCGGAAGCCTGCAACGCAACTTCTTCAATCGTATAAATGATATGATGATTGTCGAGTATCGCCTTTTTGACTTCTATCGCATCCTGTATGACAGCTTCAATATCCATAATAAAAAATTTAGTGCAAAGATACTATTTTATTCATGTATCATTTCGAAAAACTCATCTTCGGAAATAATTGGCACGTTCAGTTGTTGTGCTTTTTTCTTTTTTTCGGGTCCCATATTGTCGCCGGCAAGCACGAAATGTGTCTTGGCAGAGATGGAACCGACGTTTTTTCCGCCATGCAGTTCAATCAAATGCTTTATCTCGTCGCGTGATTTGGAGAAAACGCCCGACACCACGAATGACTTGCCTTGTAGCGCATCCGACACTTGGGTAACAGCCGCTTGGTTGATGCTAAATTGCAAGCCTTTTTCCTTTAGACGGGCAATTATCGCGACGTTTTCCGAATTCCCAAAATATTGAAGAACGCTTTCGGCTATGGTTTCGCCAATTTCTTCGGCTTCTTTCAATTCATCGAAGGTGGCTTTCTGAATTTCGTCGCTATTTTTGAAATGAACGGCAAGTTTTTTGGCTATTGTTTCGCCCACATAGCGTATGCCCAAAGCAAAAAGGACACGTTCAAAGGGTACTTGTTTGGAATCTTCTATACCTTTCAGGATATTCTCAACGGTCTTTTCGCGAAACTTCACGACACGAGTTTTGTCGCTATTCTCGGTGGTGTGTTCCTTCTCTAAACCTATGATTTTCTCATACGTCAAATCGTAAATATCGGCAACATTTTTCAACAAGCCATTGTCGAACAAAATTTCCACCTTGCCTTCGCCCAAACTATCTATATTCATCGCTTTGCGATGGATAAAATGTTCAATTTTGCCTTTGGTTTGGGGCGGACACCCGTTCTCATTCGGGCAATAATGTATGGCTTCGCCTTCTTTGCGCACCAAAAGCGTTGCACATTCGGGACAATGGGTGATGAAATGCAAAGGTTGGCTCTGCGGCGGGCGAAAACTCACGTCCACGTCCACTATTTTGGGAATGATTTCGCCTCCTTTCTCCACAAAGACAGTGTCGCCAACGCGAATATCTAATCGGGCAATTTGGTCGGCATTGTGGAGGGAGGCACGTTTCACCGTGGTGCCTCCCAATTGTATAGGTTCGAGGTTGGCAACGGGTGTGACGGCTCCCGTGCGCCCCACTTGATAGTCAATAGACAGCAATTTGGTGCTGACGCGCTGCGCCTTGAATTTATAGGCAATAGCCCATCGCGGCGATTTGGCAGTGAACGCCAATTGTTGCTGTTGGGCAAAGGAATTGACCTTGATGACGATGCCGTCAATATCAAACGGCAAGGTTTCGCGGGCGGAATTCCATTCATCAATAAATTCAAAGATAGCATCAACCGTGGTACATTTGGCGATATACATCGGCACCTTGAATCCCCATTGGCGCGCTTTCACCATGTTTTCATAATGACTTTCGAAGGGCAAGGCATCACCAATAATATGATACAAATAGCAGTCCAACGCCCGTTTTGCCACTTCGGCAGAGTCTTGCATTTTGATACTTCCCGAGGCGGCATTGCGCGGGTTGGCGAAAGGCAAATCGCCAATGTCGGCGCGCTCTTCGTTTAGTCGGCGGAACTCGGAACGGGGCATGATGATTTCGCCGCGAATCTCAAATTCGTCGGGAAAATCATCGCCAAACAGCCGAATGGGAATACTTTTGATGGTGCGCACATTGGCGGTTACGTCATCGCCCTGAACGCCATCGCCGCGCGTTACGGCATGTTGCAACACGCCTTTCACGTAGGTCAAGCCTATCGCCAGACCGTCATATTTCAGTTCGCAGACATACTCAAACGCCTCGCCCTGCAAAAGTTTGCGCACGCGTTGATCGAAATCTGTCACTTCGGCTTCGGAATAGGTGTTGCTGAGGGAAAGCATGGGGTTTTTGTGAACGATTTGCTTGAAGTTTTTGGTGATTTCGCCCCCAACGCGTTTGGTGGGCGAATCGGGCAAGGCAAGTTCGGGATGAAGATGCTCCAAACGCACCAATTCTTCCAACAAGAGGTCAAAATCATAGTCGGAAATGGAGGGCGAGGATAGGGAATAGTAGTTATAGTTATGAAGATTAATCTCCTGAGTGAGTTGATTGATACGGGCTTTGATGCTTGAGATATCCATGAGAAATTTTTTAGACAAAAGTACAAAAAATATTCATCTGTAGAGCAAGAAAAAACACAGAGAAACGGAGAACATGGAGAATATTTAGGTTATTAGGCTTTAGACTATTAGACTTTTAGGGTTTAAGACTATCAGGTGAAAGAATTTACTATGTACCTCTATGGTTAGAGTTAAAAAACCACTTAGACACTAAGAACACTAAGTATCACTAAGAAAAACCTCACCACATAGACACATAGTCACATAGATATCAAGTCAAAAATCGGTTAGAGATATATTTCCCGCAGATTCCGCAGATAATCGCAGATTTGAAATCTCTGTGTATCTCTCTTTCTCTGTGCATCTCTGTGTAACTTGTCCTCAAAAACCACTTAGACACTAAGACCACTAAGTATCACTAAGAAAAACCTCACCACATAGACACATAGTCACATAGATATCAAGTCAAAAATCGATTGGAGATATGTTTCCAGCAGATTCCGCAGATTTTCGCAGATTTAAAAGCATAGTGTTCCTTTATAGTAAACCACAATAGATAGATAGAACATAATAGATTATTCTTCGAACATCAAAGAAATCAGTTAGAAAATATTTTCTAATCCATATTTTTATGAAATTGTTTTTAGGAAGCGATATTTCATTACCTAGAACTATTCATTCTTTATATAGAACTAAAGATAAATCATTCAAAATATTTTATATTATATTGATATACAGATAGAAATCGTTTAGAAGATGTTTTTCCACATTTCGAAGATGTTTTTCGACATTTCGAAGATTTTTTATCTCGTTTAGAAGATGTTTTTCCACGCTTGAAAGATGTTTTTCGGCGTTTCGAAGATGTTTTTCGGCGTTTCGAAGATGTTTTTCGGCGTTTCGAAGATGTTTTTCGACGTTTCGAAGATGTTTTTCGGCGTTTCGAAGATGTTTTTCGACGTTTCGAAGATGTTTTTCGGCGTTTCGAAGATGTTTTTCGA
>CAIOJS010000079.1 GCA_903858655.1 uncultured bacterium
ATTCCTGTATCATCTTCACAGTTTGATAACCTGCTTTCGTAATTTCAAGATGATAAATGCCCGGCTTAAATTGCGAAATGCCAAGCAAACCAAATGAATTGCTCGTGGCTATCAGGTTAAGTTCAACAATCTTCAACACTGCGCCTTCAATAAAATTATCAGGAGCGGGCAAAGCGGAATCGGCATCCACGCAAAGAGCATCAAGAACAGTGTGGCGTTCGCCTGCATTGATCACCTGCATTGCCTCGGCAAATTTCTTCACTACATCAGGGTTGCTATCGCTAAGATAACTAACAAGCAGATCGTACCTGTTACGGATTGCCTGGTTGGCTATGTGAAATTGTTCGTCCATCAGGTCGGTTCCCTCAGCCTTTTTATTCTGGATGGCGTGAATTGGCGCCTGCTGAATATCGAAAAAAGCAGTGATAGCATCGTCTATTGTCTGAATATCGGCAGGCAACACGTTAGTGAGCACAGCAAGATTATCATGCAAAATATCCCGCATGTCGCGACAATGTTGAATTGAATCAATTTTGCGGGCGCGCACAAAATAACTTTTTGGATGCGACAATTGTTCAGCCAAAATGTTATTACCCAGTTGGCGGGCTTTCACGGCACCACGAAGCATAAATTTACGGGTGGTTGTGATCATTTTTTCCGAAGCCACACTTGCTTCATTACTAAGATCACCTGTGTCGGTTTTTTGCTTCATCAGCATAATACCGAGATTTTTTACTGCAATTTCAGTTGTTTGAACTTCGGCAGCATACTCCTGAATGTTTACAGTGTAAGTTGAAATTTCACTCTCTACCTTTGCTACGCGAATGTAGGAGTCCATTGTGTTTAATTGAAGATTGTCCATAAGATTTGATTTTTAGTTAGAAATAAATTTAATTAAATTTATGGTAACTATTTACCCCCTAAAAAGAGATTGCATTAATTTGGGAAAGTGAGAAAAGTGGATTAAGGTCGTTTTTAATAGCAGTATCAATAATAGAACGGAGAATAGCAAAATTCTCAGCACCTTTGAAAGATTTGAATTGATTTGATATTTTCTGTTTCACTTTGACATTGCGGATTGCCTGTTCGGATCCATTGTTGTCAGGAGGAACTTGATGATAATACAAGAAAGTAAAGATATGTTGTCGGTATTTTACAAGACGTTTCTGAAGGCTTATTGCAATTGGATATTTCGGGTCAATAGGTTCTTCAAGAAGTTTTGTTAAACGTTCTTCAAACATCGTTCTTTGAAATAATGTTTCGTGATAATCCTGTGGCAGGAGTGTCTTCTTATAGGCAATAGCTTCTATTAGGAGTTGTTTAAAGTCGGTTGCCCATTTAAGTTTGTAGCATTCGCTCACATGAATGAGTTCCCGTAGCAAATGCGCCAAACATATCTGATGGGCAACAACAGGAACCTTAAAGTAACATTTCCAGCAATCGTGTACAAGGATGGAAAAGGCGAATCCATTTGGAAAATGTTCATAAAGAGTTTGAGCACCTCTGTTGAGTGATGCCATAATGTATGTGAACAGTTTTCCCTGAATTGTCCAAAACCATCCTTTATGTCCGTTGATTTTCATTCCGGTCTCATCAGCACCTTTAACCTTTGCATTTTCAGCCCGATTATGAATGAGTTTATATGCAGGCATTGCATTTTGAGCGACCCTATTAATTGCTTTTACCAATGCTCCTGCACTGATAGGAATGTTAAACACATGCCGGAATATTTCTGCCAACCTGTGAAAAGGAATAAATTGACGAGCGCTCATATAAGCAGCAAGGTTTTCGACTTCTTTACCATAACTGATACCTGGAGTGACTCCAGTTGGAAAGTCAGCTATAATACTATGACCGCAAGTGCAAGTGCATTCAAAAACCTGATGTTCTATAATAATTGGTTCAATCTTAGGAAGAACAACTTCTTGTCGTCGTTCAATAATCTTAGTTTGAAACTGGCTGATGTCTCGCCCACAGCAGGAACAAAACTGAGGGATATGTTTAATGATTTCATCAGGGTTTTCGACCATCGAAAGTGTTGCCCCTTCGTGACCGGGTTGTCCTCCTGGTTTTTTACCACTGCGTTCTCGTAAACTTTTAGTACGTGGTGGTCGAGTATAATCTTGGCTGGGAGGAATTGAACTGTTACGACTGTTCTTTGGATTCTCGAATCTATCAAGACGGGCCTTTAGCTCAGCAATTACATTAGCTTGATCAGATATGATCTTTTGTAACCGTTCTATTTCTTTGTATGGATCCAAAACAATGTTCAGAATTATTGCAAAGAAACATTATTAAATACTTATATTTTTATGCTTGACAGATTTTATGTAAACAAAAAAAAGTTAATAAATAAATGGGGGTGAATAG
>CAIOJS010000080.1 GCA_903858655.1 uncultured bacterium
CCAATTCATAGGCAGCACTGCAAAGACAGAAGCAGCTGCTTCCGTGCCCGCCCCAGTCGTCGACGCCGCTCCTGTCGTTAAAGCGACCGTTGCCCCTGAAACCAACGTGACAGTTGCGCCCGTTGTAGTTGCACCCAAATTCACCATCGAAGGCAAGGCCTTCAATGATGTGAATGGAAACGGCACCATGGATAACAACGAAACCGGCCTCGCCGACTGGACTGTTAACCTGGAGCAGCCAGCAGGAATGGTCGTCAAGAGCGCTAACACCACCATGGATGGCAAGTTCGTCTTCTCTGATCTGTCTGCTGGAGAGTATGTCGTCTCCGAAGTTCTCAAGACGGGCTATAAACTTGTGTCCCCGGCTGAGGGCAAGTTCACAGAAAGCATTACTGATAAGAGCGTAACAGGATTGGTATTCGCCAACCAGGCTGTGGCACCAGTTGTTGTACCAAGCAACGTCACAACTCCTGACAATACCACACCGATTAACGCAACATCAGCCTGAGCTCCAGCTAGTGCAGCTCCAGTCAGCGCTGCTACAGCTTGCTTGAGACTGTAAATAATAACAGGGAGAAAACGAGGCCCCCGGAATTCCGGGGTGCAACTTTTCTTTTTTCAATGAAGTTTCAACCAAAGATCTTTCATAGATTGAATGAGCATAGATTACAAAAGAGTCGGGGGATATTTATGAGATTTGTTGCTATATTGATATTGTCAGCCCTATTCTTGACGCTGCCGGTAGAACCGGTCCTTGCCATAGGGCTAAATGATAACGGCCACTACATGGCGAGAAATGCATTAGAAGCCTATTGTGTGAATCAAGGTGGATACCCCAAAGATGGAAACTGCTATTTCCCTGATGGTGGCTACTGCGAACTAAGAAGCTTCTACAACGGAACCTGTCCGGGAAAAGCATACTACGAGCAGGGCATATGGATGGCAGAGGCCTACAACTTCTTGAATGGAGGATCCGGTTCTTCCTATATACCGTATTACGCGCCCTATAATACGTACCCGAATATGTACCAGAACGGCAATGCTTATTGGAATCAGAACAATAACGCCTATTACTACCAGCCAACCTATGCACCGGGATACGGTATGCAGTGGCCTTGATATGAATCAGGAAAAAAATCGAAGGGGCCCCTAATATCGGCCTCTCGAATCAAATTATATCAATATCTCCTGTTTGAACTTCTCGAAACTTATCTCATCGATGAACTCGCCCAGACGCTGCTTCTTGGCATGGTCCTTGTAATAGATGATTATTCGGTCGATTAGAGACAAAACCTCTTCGTCGGAAAGATTCTCCGCCAGCATCTGGCCAAGCCTTGGCTTGACGCCGCTGCTTCCGCCTACAAGAAGTCTCCATCCCTTAGAGGTTCCAATCAAGCCAATATCCTTCACGACCGGCTCTGCGCAGGAGTTGGCGCATCCGGATACACCAATTTTAAACTTCCAGGGAAGCTGCATCCCATGATACAGTTCGTCCAGCTTCAAGCCTACTCCTACAGAATCCTGCTGGCCGCGCTTGCAGAAGGTGGTTCCTGGACATATCTTGACGCTGCGAACGCATAGACCGATGGCAGCTCCGGCCTTCATGCCCAGGTCCTTCCAGGCATCATCAATGTCCTTTGGATCTATCCCAACAATTGCGATCCTCTGTGCCGAGGTGATCTTGAGAACCTTGGCATGATACTTCTCAGCCACATCGGCGATCTTTCGAAGGCCTGCGGGATCGATTATGCCGCCTGCAATATGGGGGGCGATAGCAAAGGTTTCTTGGTCCCTCTGCACAATGGCGCCCTTTTCCAGAATGTCTTTGCTCATGTTCTCTGGCTCCGGTTTATTAACATACCTAATGCAGCCGGATAATATAAAATGATGTTGGCATTTTGGTGAGAAGAAGAAAAATAGATGTTCAAATGAAAAATGCAGTCCGAATGGCAAGACAAATTTAAAAAAGTGGAAATACGCCTCAAACCGCCGGTTCGAGACTAATTTACTAGACCCAAGGCGATATTTCTTCCCAGTAAGAAGCACTTTTCTATATCCTCTTTTGTGGGAACCTGAACGGCTGTGGTTCCGGGCTCAATCACTTTCATGCCGAAGGACTTCATGCGAATGATGAGAGTGGGAACGCCCTCTCCACTCCACCCAAAAGAGCCGAAGGCGACTCCGATTCGTCCCTTCAGATCAAGCTTTGCCAGCTCTTTCAGGAACGGGTCCATGGCCTTGATCAGCTTGTAGTTGTAGGTCGAGCCCCCCAGTGCTATAGCCTGGGCATCCTTAACATCTTCGAGTGAGGCATCATAGGCGTCTTTCAGTACTACCTCAACTCCCGGAATGGTCATGGCTCCGTTCGAAATGGCTTCTGCCATCGTTTTGGTCCTTCCCAGACCGCTCGCATAAATTATTGCCATCTTTGGCATATGAATTCCTCAAAACAATCTTGACTGCATTTTATAACTAATTTATGGTGAGAATAATAGAATGATGGCTTTAGTGAACTGAACAAAATCACAATAAGACCAGACCACCGCAACCAATGGCAGCAACGGAACGGACAGGATTTCGGGATTGTCACGAGGTAGCTGTAGAGGAGCCAAATTGAGTCAATTTCTCGGGCTCAGTTCCTCGACAGCATCACTCTCTGGACATCATGCGTGTGCCTTAGCCTGCAAGGAGGC
>CAIOJS010000081.1 GCA_903858655.1 uncultured bacterium
GGCGTCATTAATTCGGAATCTAACTTGAGTTTCATCGAATAAAATATCGATTTCAGTTGATTCTTCGGTAATATTTCGCATTACTTCTTGGAGAGTTTGAGTTGGAATGATGGCCGAAACCTCACTCTTGGTTTTAACTAACCTTCGTTCAGATAGGCGATAACCATCAGTTGCGGCCAGATACAGCTGACCTTGGAATGAGTGCCAATAAACACCAGTTAGGACTGGGCGAGTTGAATCAATACTGGATGTAATAATTGTCTGCGACACAGCTTGTTTAAAATCTTCGACTTTTATACTGTATTGAATTGATGAAGATTCGTTAATTGTTGGTAGCTCAGGGAAATCATCGGCAATAAATCCATTAATTATCGAGGTATACATGCCACTTTTGATATGTAAATTATCATTTATTACCTTTAGCTCGACTGATTCTTTAGGTAAACTTGATATAAATTCAGCCATTAACCGAGCGGGGATTGTGATAGCCCCTGGTTTAATAATTTTTGCGCCAATATACTCAGTTATAGCAATTTCAAGGTTAGTTGCGGCGACAAGTAATCGATTTCCGTCAGTCCGAAGTAGGATATTACTAAGGATTGGTAATTGGGTTTTTATACTAGCGACTCGACCAACAGCAGAAAGTGCGCGATTTAAATTTTCTTGGGTTACAGTAAGTTCCATTATTACTACCTTCCTTATATTTCTTTAATTAGTTTTAATAATAGGCCCTGTGGATTGTGAGTAAAAGTTTTATTTAACAGATTAATTTTAGTGTTCATATAGGTGGATATAGTGGGGTAAAAATAGTGGTAATTAGTTGTTATAAATCGAAGTTGTAACCATAATTTTTGGAATTGGTTGATTATAAATTGGCTTATAGTGGATAAATATCCACTAATTATACCAACAAGAATTCGCTGATTGTTCACATATTTTACCCAGGCCTTGAATACAATATTAGGCATATAATTTCTCCCGTATCGAGGCTACTTGTTCACGAATCATAAAATCAAGTTTTATAGCTTTTTCAATCTTTTCAACAGAGTGAATTGCGGTTGTATGGTCTTTTCGCCCCAGTTCATTGGCAATTTTAGGAAAACTAAGATGTAGTTCGGATCGCAGTAAATACATTGCAATTTGCCTAGGAACAACAATATATTTATCGCGTTTTTCACCGCATATCTCGTTTAAATCAATTTGAAAATGTTTTGCCGTCCTATCAATAATTTGTTTACTAGACATATGTTGAGGTCTAGAATGACGAATATTTCCCAGTAACCCTTCGGCAGTTGATATATCTGGATCAATACCGCGCATTTCAGCATAGGCAAGTAGTTGGTTTAGGGCTCCTTCCAGCTCACGGATATTAGTTTTAATATTTGTAGCTAAGTATTCAATCGTATCTTGGTTTAATGTCACACCAGATTGAGACGCTTTAATATTCAAGATTGCACACCTAGTTTCGAAATCTGGCATTTGAATGTCAATTGCCATACCCATTTCGAATCGGCTGCGCAGACGCTCGGTTAAGGTTGGGATACTTTTTGGTGGTTTATCGCTACTGATAATAATTTGTTTATTATTTTGATGTAGGTGATTAAAGGTATGAAAGAATTCTTCTTGAGTCTTTTCTTTGCCGACAATAAATTGCATGTCATCAACAATCAGCA
>CAIOJS010000082.1 GCA_903858655.1 uncultured bacterium
CTCAAATCAGCTATGCTCGAATCGGGTTTACTGCCGATTCCCGCAAATGCGAGATGCCATCAGGTAATGTAGTATGCCTATTCACCCAAGTGGGTGATACCATCAAATAATGTAGTTTGCCTATTCACCCAAGTGGGTGATGCCATCAATTAATGTAGTTTGCCTATTCACCCAAGTGGGTGATGCCATAAAGTAATGTAGTTTGCCTATACACCCAAATGGGTGATGCCATCAGGTAATGTAGTTTGCCTATACTCGCAAATGCGTAAAAGTAGAAGTAAATGAAAACTATTAACATTTTATACTTAGCTATATACCCTAATACTTATGCATTAGCTTTTTGAGAGAAAATAAATCCTGAGTTTTCATTTCAATTTTTTTATTTTTTCATCCAAATCAATAAAAAATACAATATGATTGACCTGACACAATTTTTTGGTTACCAATTTCTGAACCTGCGCGTATCTTTTGAAAACAAATAAAAGGGTTGCGATTTGCACATTGGTAAATTGCATGCTCAAAACACCGCCCATCAATACGACACCATGATTGCCGACAGCGAAGCTGCACACCTTGGTTTTTTTGGCGTATTGCCTCAAATCACATTGAAATTGGGTAAGCAGATTGCCCAAACCTCAGTAGTGGACGCAATTATTGCTGATTTTTAAAATCTCGAAGATTTGGTGAATACGCGTGTAGAGACGTGGCGCGCCGCGTCTCTCCGGTGCATCGGGTTTCTACAACAACATAATTTCCCAAATCCCATTTCTCAAATCCCAAATCCCAAATCATAAATCATAAATTCCTCCCACCTTCCCAATTAATTAGTATTTTTGTTAATCTTAAAATCCGGTATCATTATGAAGGTAAAAATTGCTATTAGTTCCTTGTTATTGTTCTTGTTTACTACGATAGTTTTCGCTCAGAACGAAACCCGCCTGTTGAGGTTTCCGACCGTTTCGGGCAATAAAATCGTGTTTTCTTACGCAGGCGATTTGTATTCGGTGGATAAAAAAGGCGGTGTGGCACGCAAACTTACCAGCGATGCGGGCTACGAAATGTTTGCCAAGTTTTCGCCCGACGGTAAGAACCTTGCCTTCACTGCACAATACGACGGCAATACCGAAGTGTATGTTATGCCTGCCAACGGAGGAGTGCCCAAACGCCTCACTTACACTGCTACCCTTGACCGCGACGATATAGCCGACCGCATGGGTCCGAATAATATCGTGATGACCTGGAAAGATGATAAAACGATTGTTTTCCGCTCACGGATGAAGTCGTTTAATGCGTTTAAAGGGCAGTTGTTCAGTATTTCGGTTGATGGCGGCATGAATGAGGAATTGCCTTTGCCCTGCGGAGGTTTCTGCTCGTATTCGCCCGACAAAAGCAAACTGGCTTACAACCGTGTGTTCCGCGAATTCCGCACCTGGAAATACTATAAAGGCGGCATGGCGGATGACATCTGGATTTATGATTTCAACACGAAGCAAACCATCAATATAACCGACAATCCCGCTCAGGATATTATTCCTATGTGGAACGGCGACAACATCTATTTCCTCTCAGATAGAGACCGTACGATGAATTTGTTTTGCTATAATCTAACTTCAAAAGAAACCAAAAAGATGA
>CAIOJS010000083.1 GCA_903858655.1 uncultured bacterium
TCAAGCATGGTTTAAATTTAAAACTAATGGTATGAAAAAAAATATTATACTTATATCAATTATTCTGATACTTATATTGTCAAATCCATTTTCCGGGCATTCTCAATATCAACCATTACTTATCAATAATACACAATGGTACCTTTTCCATTATTTCGAAGGGGGATGCAATGAAACGTACACTATTAGGTGCGACACTTTTACTTTTGGAAAGACATATAGAATAGTTGAGGCAAATCCTTGGTGTGGCTGGAATGCCCCAAAAACAGTTCTTTTGAGAGAGGATACTAACAAAAGAAAAGTATTTTATATATATGATCCTATTCATGATTCTACTGAACAGTTGCTTTATGATTTTGGATTAAGCGTTGGCGATACATTCACATCAAATAATGGCACAATTGTTTTAGACTCTGTATCTAACATACTTCATAATTATGGTATGCCAACGGAAGTAAATATAAGTTCTTTAAAGGTTTTTTATTCTCATTGCATACCTCAAATTTATACTGAGCCTTGGGTAATATGGATAGAAGGTATAGGTTCATTGAAAGGACTTTTCGAACCCTGTGCAGTATGGGGACAAGGTGTGTACGGTGGATCACTTTTGTGCCATTTCAATCGAATGGGATTCCGTGACTTCCATTACACTTTCAATGGAGAACCGGCTCCTTGTACTGGTGATGGGATTGCGGAATTTGGCAAAAATAATTCTGTAAAAGTCTCCCCCAACCCCTTCTCCACCTCAACCCAAATCTCCTTCGGCAAAACCTACCAAAGCCTCGACCTATCCCTCATAGACCTGCAAGGCAAAACCATTCAACAAAAATCCTATCACGATTGCAACAAAATCAATCTGGATAGGACGGGCATCGCCAATGGGTTTTATTTTCTGCGCGTGAGCCTGGATGGGAAATTTGTGGAGACAAAAAAAATAGTAGTTACGGATTAAAAAAATAAAGGGATGAAAAAAACTGCTACTTCTCTCTTCCTTATCCTTTCACTAAGTATAACGCTTTGTGCGCAACATTCAAAGTTTTCCAAAGTAATATTGAGCGATATTGGTGTATCTGGTTATGCTATTGTCAAATCTTTTGACGGCAATTATTTGATTGCCGCAGAAAACACGAGCGCTGCACCTTTGCTAATTAAAATTGACACCGGAGCAAATGTAATATGGAATAAAAATTATGACGATGTCCATTACGGGTACTTTAGCTGCATGATGCCAACCAAGGATTCATGCTATATTTTAGCAGGAAGTACGGGCGGAGATCCTACATATAATTTCTTTTGTATGAAGATAAAAGAAAATGGAGACACCGTTTGGTCGAAACAAATTGATATGGGACAAAACGATATGGCATATTCGGTTCAACAAACTAACGATAATGGCTATATTATAGTTGGGAAGACTCAATCAAGTCATGATAGTTCAGGAGCAGCCCTTGTTAAACTAGATTCTGGTGGAAATTTACAATGGAGCAAAATCTATAAAAGTTCGGCTTACTCCTTATGGGCTAACAATGTAAAACAAACAAAACATGATGGATATATTGTAACTGGTTGTTTAGTTTCTTATTCAACAAACGTTACTCAAGCCTTTTTAATAAAGATTGATTCTGTTGGCAATATTATCTGGGCAGAAAAACATTATACATTTTCATCAAATTCCTCCTATGGCAGTGATGTGATGGTTTGTTCTGATGGCTTTCTGCTATTATGTTTCGACGAACAAAATTATAATTCAATTGTTGTAAAAATAGATTCCTTAGGTATTCCTGTATGGTCTAAAAAAGTTGATGGAGGAGGCACCGTTTATGATTTTGGAAATTTGCCTTCCCCTAAAATTCATAAGTCAAGAGATGCCGGATATTTTATTGCAAATGGACGTAACTTTTTTAAAATTGATTCCTTTGGTCATGAATTACTAAATACGCATCCTTTTATGCAGAATGCAACTGATGCTGTTGAAACATACGATTCAGGCTATATTATTATTGGAACAGGTCCACTTTTGGCGATTAAAAATGGACGTTATACCCCTCCTCAAATGCCATTAATAAAAACTGATTCATTAGGACAAGGCACCAATTGCATTAATAATAGTGGTGTTTATAGTGATACTGTTTCATTTACTATGTTGCCGATTACTTTAACAACAACTTCAGCAGGCGTAATAAGTGGTGTGCACCCTGTAATATTTTCAGATTCACTTCATGAAAGGAATGGCTGCGCCGATGTTGTAGGTAGTATTGAAGAATTCAATGATAACGGTATTATCATCATTTCTCCCAACCCCTTCTCTACTTCCACCCAAATCTCCTTCGACAAAACCTACCAAACCCTCGACCTATCTATCATAGACCTGCAAGGCAAAATCATTCAACAAAAATCCTATCACGATTGCAACAAAATCAATCTGGATAGGGCGGGCATAGCCAATGGGTTTTATTTTCTGCGCATAAGCTTCGATGGGAAATTTGTGGAGACGAAAAAGGTGGTTGTGGCGGATTGATGCGCTATGGATGAAAATAAATTTATAGCTTTCCATTCGTTGCTTTTATATGAAGATATAGGTTTTTAGTGACTCAATAAAAACTCACTTTTTAGATCGGTTTAAAATTTTTAGTTTTAATCTATTTTTAAATTTTAACAGCTACAACCAAGTTATTTGGGCAAAAAATACGTTATATATAATAACAAGGTAGAAGTAAAAAATATACTAAATACTTTATTCTTTTATTTATTAAATATTAATGGGTTGAGGCTTTTTTTTAATGGAAAACAAATGGTTTTGAAATTTTTTATCCAACGAAAATAAATATGGGTATATTTTTATCTTTTATTAAATCTTGGAGGTCTTTTATGTTTATGCTTGCAGCAGTTGCTGCTTATAATGGCATAGCATTCGGACAAACTACAGTTACTTTTAACTACAATGGTTCTGCACAACTGTGGACAGTACCTACCTGTGTTAATAGTATTACTGTTGTTGCCAAAGGTGCACAAGGTGGCGGTGGTGGCGGTGGCTTAGGGGCTTCGGTAACGGGCACATTGACAGTTATTCCCGGACAGGTATTGCAAATAAATGTAGGGGGGCAAGGTCAAAACCCGGGTTCAGGATGGAATGGTGGCGGAACTGGTTCGCCAGGTGTTGCTAATAGTTGTGGTGGTGGTGGCGCTTCCGATATAAGAGTTACACCTTATGCTTTAGCCAATAGAATTATTGTTGGTGGTGGTGGTGGTGGAAAAGGGGGTGGCACCTCTAATGCAACAGGTGGTGCTGGAGGATGCGCGACTGGTGTTAATGGAACTAATTCCTATGGATATGGCGGTGCGGGAGGTAGTCAAGTTGCTGGGGGTGTAGGGGGAAATCCTTGGCCTGGTGGAAATGCGGGGATGGCAGGAGGACAAGGAGTAGGCGGTAATGGTGCTGTAGATCCATGTTATTCAACAGGTCCCGGTGGTGGTGGCGGTGGCGGATATTATGGTGGCGGTGGTGGTGGTTCGGATTGCTGGGCAAGTGGTGCGCTTGGCGGCGGCGGCGGTGGCGGTGGTTCAAGCTTAACGCCCGTAGGAGGAACATGTACTCAAGGAGTTCAAAATGGGAATGGTTTAGTTACCATAACGTATGTACCAGCGGCTCCGGTTGCAGGCGTTGTTTCAACGGTTGTTGGTACTATTTGTGCAGGATTGGCTTGTCCTTTGTTAAATGTTGGCTCTTTCGGCACCATCCAATGGCAAATATCCACAAATGGAGGTATAACTTGGACAAATATTGTGGGTGCTACTTCTTCAAATTATACGACTCCCCCTCTTTATACTTCAAGTTGTTTTCAAACAGTGGTTAACTCCTGTGGATTGACTATGACTTCGAATATGGTTTGCATTACGGTAAATGCAGTGCCCACAGTAATTGCTACCCCTTCCCCACCGGTAATATGTTCCGGAGGCTCATCTATCATAACGGCAGGAAGTCCTTCACTTTTAACTTATGTTTGGTCTCCTGGTGGCGCAACCACTCAATCCATCACCGTGAGCCCTATCACGGCAACCACCTACACCGTTACCGGAAGCGCCTCTGGGTGTTCTGCATCAGCTACTACCACAGTAAATGTAAATCCAACGCCCACATTTAGTGCAATGGGTCCTTATTGCCAATTCTCCACACCCCCTGCTTTACCTTCAACTTCAAACAACTCTCCAGCTTTGTCAGGAACATGGAGTCCTTCAGCGATAAATACATCTGTAGCAGGAACCTTTACAAGTACTTTTACACCAACCTCAGGGTTTTGTCCTGTGACTTTAAGTATTACCATACTTCCATCGCCCAATATTACTGCAACAGCACAATATTATACTAATTGCCCAAATGTATATGACTCATTATATTCGCAATCTGTTTTAATTGGGACTACATTTGTTTGGTCATGGCCCCCTGCCAACACTTCAAACATACAAAATATTCGTGTGCGACCTCTAGTAACAACTACATATACAGTGGTAGGAACGGCATTGAATGGCTGCACGAGTTCTGCCACCGTAACGGTAACTATAACCAAACCCATTATACCGAATCAAACTCCTTCAATATGTAGTGGTTCGCCTTATACATTTGCTCCTATTGATGGAGTTCCGCCTGGTACTGTGGTTCCTCCGGGTACTACCTACACTTGGACCGTTCCGGTTGTTACAGGCGGTATTACTGGTGGGACTAGTGGTACGAGTCAGACTAGTTTCAACCAAACACTCACCAACCCAACGGATGTTCCAGCAACAGCTACCTATACTGTTACACCTACTTCAGGACCTCCTGGATATTGTGCCGGAACTGCTTTTACCATAGTAGCCACTTTCAATACCACGCCAGTTATACCTGCGCAAGTACAAGCAATCTGCAGTGGAACAAGCTTCAGCCTAACACCAGGCAATGCTCCTCCCACGAGTATAGTTCCTGCCGGGACCACGTATGCATGGAGCAACCCTGTCAGTAATCCTGTTGGAGCCATAACAGGTGGTAGTGCGCAAGTCGGACAAAGTATCATTACGCAAACACTTACTAATGCTACATTAAATGCTGCAACACTTACCTATACGGTTACTCCAACTTCAGGATCCACAGGTGCTTGTATTGGGATACCTTTCACAGTAACGGTGTCTGTAAATCCGATACCCATTGTGCCGAATCAAACCGCAACTGTTTGCAGTGGAACGGCATTTACCGTAACTCCCGTAAATAATCCTCCAACCACGGTTCTCCCTACTGGAACAACTTTTTCATGGTCAGCTCCTTCAGGAACTGGCTTTACTGGTGGCGCAGCTGGCACGGGTGCCAGCATAACCGGAACGCTCATCAATACTACCAACACTGTTCAGACAGCCATTTATACTGTCACACCAACAACCTCTGTTGCTTTGGGAAGCTGTGCAGGCAACACATTTATTGTTACTGTTACCATAAATCCAAAACCAGGAGTTTCCAACATGACCACCACAGTATGTAGCACTACAGGATTTACTGTTACTCCGGTTAACGGAACCAATGGCAACATTCCTTTTGGGACCACTTATAGTTGGTTAGCCCCTATTGTGACTGGAGGAATGACAGGCGGAGCAGCAGGCACAAATCAGGCTAATATTAGTGGAACGCTTAACAATGCTACTACCACTGCACAAACAGCTACTTACACCGTCACCCCAACATCGTCCATTGCTTTAGGAAGCTGTGCAGGAGCCCCCTTTACGGTAACTGTAACTGTGAATCCAAAACCTGCTATAAACAACATGACTGCTAGCGTTTGTAGCGCAACGCCATTTACTGTGACGCCTGTTAACGTAACAAATGGAGTAGTTCCTGTCGGAACGACCTATACTTGGGGAATCCCTTCAACCACAGGTGGCATGACAGGAGGAGCAGCAAGCCCAGGATCACAAACAAACATTAATGGAACACTAACCAACCCAACAAGTACACCTCAAACAGCCACTTACACGGTCACCCCGACATCGTCTGTTGCTTTAGGAAGCTGTGTTGGTAATACTTTTACTGTGACAATAACAGTAAGTCCAAAACCTCTTATCCCAAATCAAACTGCAACTATATGTAGTGGATCTACTTTTACTATATCTCCTGTAAACAACCCGCCA
>CAIOJS010000084.1 GCA_903858655.1 uncultured bacterium
AAATCATGTTATATAAAATCAAGTCAAACAAACTTAAGCAGAAATTAAACTAACATAAAAATCAAAATAAATATAATAGCGCAAGTTTTTTAATAAACATATAAATTGTAAAAGAAAGTATTACTAACCTAAAAACTGAAATTTATGGGATATAGAAAAGTTAAAGAAAGCCTACCAGTAACTAATGCCAAAAAAAGACGAGATGGCATGAAAGTTATTGATGAGGCACGCGAAACTCCAGTTGAATATGGAGATGCAACAAAGCCATGCAATACGGCTTTGCTGAGCACCAAGATTGCAGCTTACGATGCTGATCAATCAGTTCTCAATCAAATGTTGGCAGATGCTGATACAGTATCAAACAGAATTAAGAACGAAGAAAAAGAAATCAAATCTCTTTATAAGAGAGCTTTGAGTGGTGCCGTTTCAAAATTTGGAGAAGATTCAGATGAAGTTGAAATGATGGGTGGCACTCGTTCTTCAGAAAGAAAAAAAAGAGTAAGCAAACCAAAACAAGCTTAGTCTTTCTTCTTTCAAAAAAGAAAGCCCTGCAAGTTCGTTGATTCTTGCAAGGCTTTCGTCTATTTCTTAAAGAGAATATTCTCTTGGAAGGCTATTGCTTTGCCAAGCCTTCCCCTCCCCTTTTATATAGCGTCAGTTACTACTTGCGTTAAATCTTTTATTTGTTTTTCGAGAACAATACTGCAACGAGTGAAATTATTTACGGGCCATCCTCCCCAAAGAATATAGTTTCCATGATTGTCCTTTGTGTTATACACTGCCGTTGTTTTCTCATCAATACTCCAAGTCATGGTTTTGTTATCGTCGGCAAAACTTATTCCAACATCCATAAATTTGTGATAAACCACCACATCTAAATAATCTTGTGTGATTCCCAGCATATCAAGTAAGGTAGTCAATGACTTTTGTCCGGGTAAGCCTTCCAATTTCATTTCTAAAGTAAAACGATTGACCACACCACCGTCAATAAAATATTCACCACCATTAAAATCAAGTCCTGCATAATTAAAAACTTGGTCAATTTTAGAAGCAATTTGCGTGTATTTATTATCTCCATACACCACATACATAATTAATGGAGACGCAGTGGAAATAACCGTATTGTCGCTGCTTAAATGAAAGGCTGTAATTGGAAAATTCAATTGTGAAGCATGATCAGCACCGTTGGTATCGTAAACATGTTTCACCGTCCATACTCCTTCCATAAGTGTTTTGGTAGGTGTTGCATCTTTTGTACAAGAAGAAAAGAATAATGTGACAGCAATAAAACTTGCAACAAATATTTTGGCAAGGAAAGAAGTCGTTGTTTTCATAATATTATTTTTTAGAATTAATAATTTTTCAAAAGTACTATTTTTTTTATTGATAGCAATTAATATGCCAAAAGAAATAATAAAATTTCTTTGAATTTGCTATTTTGTTTATAAACCTAGAAATTCAATACCAATGCCACAAATAAAAATCGTGAAGCCTGCAATAGCATGCATATACCGTTGGAGAAATTTCATTGGGAACATCTTTAAACCAAATAATGGAAGAAGCACCATGACAATCATCGTAAGAATAGTTGTTAAGCTAAAGACGATTGCCACTAAAACAACGCCTGAAGTGCTTTGTTTGGCAGCAGGAAACATCAGCAATGGTATGAGGGGTTCGCAAGGACCAAACACAAATATGGTAAACAATATCCAAGGTGTCATATTAACAGGCGCAGTTTCTTCATGCTCGTGAGCATGTTCTTTTGTCTGTTTATGATTATGTTCATGTTTGTGAAAACTTCCATCATCATGCACATGACGATGATGATGTCCTTTGTTTTTTAATCCACGCCACAATCCCCAAGAAAAATAAATCAATCCAAAAATAATAAACAACCATGCAGCTACACTACCGCGATATCCTTCAAAAATCGTTAGATGAGCCACACTTAATCCAAACACAATTCCAATGGCACCAATTACTATTGAACTTCCAACATGTCCAAGCCCGCACAAAGTAGTTATGAAAACCGTTTTCCAATTCGACCAGTTTCTTGCTTTCGAAAGGACGATGAAAGGCAAATAATGATCAGGACCGGCAAGCGTATGCAAGAAACCAATGGAGGCTGCTGTGATAGATAATGTAAGGATTTCTGAGTTCATATAAGCTTTAATTTTGGTTTGCTTTTTTATATCATAATTAAAAGAAACTAGCGCATATTCATCTCCTAATTTTAGTGCACAAAAGTATTAAATTTGTTGAACTATTGACTATGAAAAACAAAATATTTTATGAAGTCTTTCTGTAAATATTATACCTTAATAAGTTGCTCTTTACTAGGAATGCCGAATCATTTTTAAACCTACTAAATCAATACGATTGTTACTAGCTTTGAGAATGGTGATTTCGTAAGGCGGAATGTTTATTTTTTCATTCGGTTCGGGGATGCGTTCCACATGCGACAGGATATATCCTGCTAAAGTTTCATACTCCGAATCTTCAGGGATATCTAAAGGATATTTGCCGTTCAGATAATCAATCTCAAGACGTCCGGCGAATATATACTCATTTTCGGCGATATGTTTTTCGGTAAGCTCGGGCACATCGAATTCATCGTTAATCTCACCTGTTATCTCTTCAATCAAATCTTCAAGAGAAACCATCCCAGAGGTTCCTCCAAACTCGTCAACGACAATGGCAATACTTTTATGCTGCGCGATAAACATGCGTAGAATTTCTTTTGCCAACATCGTTTGTGGCACAATCAGAATAGGCTTTAGAATGGATTTAATAGTCCTTGGCATCCCAAACATGTCAAATGAATGTACGTATCCTATGATGTTATCTATATGCTTGCGATAAACCAATATTTTGGAATGACCTGATTTTACAAACTTCTCGTTCAAATCAGTCAAAGAATCATTTTCTTCTATCGCCACAATTTCGTTACGAGGAATCATACATTCGCGAATCTTCGTAAAAGAGAATTCTATCGCATTTTGAAACATCTGCATCTCGGGCAAATGCTTTTCATTTTCCACGTCTGAAATGGCATATTCTCTGACGTAATGATTCAAATCGGCAGCACTAAATTCATACTTTTCGGTATTAAATTCCAATCGAAAGATGTATTGCAGTATAAATTCTGATATCTCAACAAAGATAAATTGGATGGGGTACAACAAATAATATGTGAGGAACAATGGTAAGATAAATACACGAAGCACACGATTTGGATTGATACGAAACAATACTTTGGGTGTGAATTCTGCAACAAACAATATCAGCAATGTTGATATTATAGTTTGAAAAATCATTACTATGAAATCAGAATTAAAACTCAAGGGGAGGATTTCTCGAATATATGGCTCAAGAATCTGAGCCATAGCAATACCATAGATAACAAGCGACACGGTGTTGCCCAACAACATCGTTGAAATAAAATCGGCAGGATTGTTTTGGAAACCTGATAATACTTTGCCTGAGAAAAGTCTGTTTTTCTTATCTAATTCTATTTTTAATCTGTTGGCAGTAATGAAAGCAATTTCCATTCCCGAAAAAAAAGCAGAACTGATTACGGTTGCAATTGCTATCAGTATGAAATGATTCATGGAGTATGCTATTTTTTTGCAGCTGGGGAATCGTCGGTATTGATATAAAATGTACCGCTCACCTTCTTGATATACCATTTCAGGAAGGAGTCATCGGCATCCATACCTTCGCCATAAATAATTTTATCGTTGGTAGTGATTTTTACAAAAACATCTGTATAAATCTTCCTTCTATTTTCGTCCCAAGTCAACTTCTCTGTGTTTAACTTCTCTCCTTTTTCGTTTACAACCACTACATCGTTTTTGGCTTCCATCACATTTTTCTTATCATATTTTATGGCATACTTGGCAGTTAAATGAGTCTTTACGCGCATAATTGAATCGTAGAATATCACGTTGACACCTTTAGGCATCTCAACATAAGGATTTTTCCCCATATAACGTTTATAAAGCGGAGCCTTTAAAATCGCTTTTACTTTGGCAGAGTCACTATAGATGATTTCGACATTCTTTACGGTTTCTAAAGGAAAAGTATCTACAAAAGTAATAGCTTCGATATCCTCCATTTTATTTTTGCAAGAACATAAAGCTATACCTAAAAAAGTAAGTAGGATTAAAGGTTTTAGCAAGGACTTTACCATACGGAGTTTAATCTAGCTTAGGTCTGTAGAACCAAAATTCGCGGAAAGAAAACCCGAGCGTGAATTTCACATAGTTTTCTTGAATCAGGTTTTGGTTGATGGTTCCTTTTTTACCAGCCTCTACAGCTAAATTGATAATAGTTCTTATTTTTTTGATTGGAAAACCCATGCCTATGCTTACGCTGAAATCATTGATTTTGGTGTTCTTGAGTTCTAAATTGCTTTGCCCATAATGAAAGCCAAAACGATAGCTCATCTTCTTCCAATATTTTGTTAGAGAAGAATAACGTGGAATGATTTCGCCACCTACCGCAAAATTAAAACTATTGGTGATAGAATCCAACACACCAAAGCTTTGGAACTTACGCCAATTCTGCCATTCAAAATCAGCACCCAGCATCCATTGATTCTTCTTCATAAACGTGAGACCACCGCCAATACTCAAAGGCATGCTTATTTTTCCACTGGTATCACTAATGTTTATTACTGTATCTTTGATGCTTTCAACATCCCCTACTGCCGTAAACCGTTCTGCCAATTGGGTATTGGTAGCATGAATCTTCATAGGCAAATTAAAATTCGTCCCGAAAGTTAATGCATAGTTTTTCTTTAGATCAATTTGGTATTGCAAACCATAATCAAAATAGAAACTTGAAACATGCAAATCATTTTTAATACGTATATCGAAAGAATAACTTTGGTCTGGAACATACACCGAGCGATTTTTTAGAGTGGAACCAAACAAATAACCAACATTAACCCCGAGAGATAAATGTTTGAATATCCTAAAGGAAGTTCCCAAATAAGCTTTGTTGATGCCACCTGTACCATCAAATTTCTCTTGCACTTGACCAATATTATCAACGGTGTCACGGGTAACGATTTGATAACCTGTTTTAGTAAAAGGAACCATACCTAATGAAACACCACACCAATGCGTCACAGGGAAGCCAAACAATAAATAACCAAGGGAAGTATGATTGGTGAATGCTTGTGTAGTTACATTTGATTGCAATTGATTGAAATTACTTATCACACCAACATCAAAAATAAAAGTATTGGTATCAAAAGCAGAATAGGAAGCAGGATTCCCATAATTTATATAAGCAGGATTCCGCACAGCAGATTTCAAGCCACCCATAGCCGATGAATATGCCGAATGGCTCGATTGAATTTCGCCCAAACCATAATAGGAATAGGGCGAACTGATACGTGTTTGTGCAGTGGTTGAAAAATATGTTGCACACAGCAACATCAAAATCAATATGTACTTAATGTGTTTCGTTATTGTCATTATAATCAAGAATTACTTTCAGGCCTGTTAAAACTATATTTGAAACTGCAAATATCTTATTTTTTAGCTTACTAACCAAATAATCTGCATCACCACCCGATAAAATTATTTGGAGCGGAGCATAGTTAGCGCGATATAAGTCAATGATACCATCAATTTCAGCAATAGTACCGTTTATAACACCTGACAAAATTGACTCGCTTGTATTGGTGCCAATCAGGGTGTTAT